>JBDSUN010000265.1:0-10004 GCA_039927735.1 Acidimicrobiales bacterium
CGCCGATCACCACGGAGCGGTGGGCGACGAGGTGGCTGCCCCGGCCGATGGAGCATCGTGCGCCGATCCGCAGCACCGGGCTGCTGGCGCCGGGCGGCAACGGTTGGCCGGGGGTCATGCCCACCGACAGGCTGACGTGAGCGGCGATGATGCAGCCCGACCCGAGGGCGATGTGCTCTTCACCGAAGATGTCGCCGGGCGGGAAGGCCATGAGCGCGCCGGCCCCGAAGGCGTGGTAGCGGCGGGCGATCCGATCCTGCGGGCCGACGGCCCCAGCCCACACCACGCCCCGCCAGAGGCGGTGGACGGCGGCAGCCGCGAGATCTCGGCCCTTGGCGTAGAGGATCACGAGCGGATGGCTAGTCGACCGACCCGGCCGCCCGCCACCGGTAGGTTGTCGGGGATGCACGGTCGGCGACAGCGCATCTCCTCCGGGTCTCCCTACGAGCTCACCGTCGGGTACAGCCGCGCCGTGCGGGTGGCCGAGCGCGTCGTGGTGTCCGGCACGGCGCCGCAGTGGCCGGACGGTGAGGTCGATCCCGACCCTGCGGCACAGGCCAGGCGCTGCTTCGAGATCATCGGAACGGCACTGGACGACGCCGGCGCCTCGTTCGCCGACGTCGTGCGCAGCCGGGTGTACCTCATCGACGCCGCCGACTTCGCGCCGGTCGCCGGTGTGCACGGCGAGGTGTTCGGGGACATTCGCCCCGCCAACACCACCGTGGTGGTGGCAGCCCTGCTCGACGCGAGGTGGAAGGTCGAGATCGAGGTGGAGGCCATCCTCCTGACCGACTCGGCGGCCCGGTAGCCGCGGTGCCCGGGCCCCTTGACCTGCTGGAGGCGCTGGCCCGCCAGGAGGTGGCGGTCAGCCCTACCTTCCGCCACTTCGAAGTGTTCACGATGCGCGGCCTGCTCACCGTGCTCTGGCACGGCGATGCCGATGCCGACGCGGTGGTCGTCCTCGGCGGAGGCGCCATGGGTGGGCTGCTGGGGCCGGCCGACGGCTTCTACCACTGGCTCGGCGAGGAGCTTGGTGCAGCGGGCAGTGGGATCGGGGTCCTCCGGGTGGGTTGGCGCCGGCCCAACGACATCGATCTCTGCACCCTCGACCTCTTGGCCGCCGCCGACCTCGCCGCCCGGGCCGGAGCCGAGCGGTTCGTCGCCGGTGGCCACAGCTTCGGGGGCGCCATCGCGGTGCGGGCGGCCATGGCGATGGGTGACTGGACCAGGGGCGTGGTCACCTTCGCCACCCAGTCGGCCGGCTGCGAGGAGGCCGGTGGGCTCTCCGCTCCGCTGCTCGCCTATCACGGAGACCGGGACGAGATCCTCCCACTCGTGTCGAGCCAGGTGGTGGCCGAGCTGGTCGGCGGTCCCGCCGAGGTGATCGTCTGCGAGGGCACCGGCCATCTCCTCACCGAGGCCGGCGCCCGCCTCCGCGCCGAGGTCCCGGTCTGGATCCGGGAGCGACTCGCTACGGGTTGACGTAGATGCGCGTGGGCGTGAGCAGCACGGCCATGCGTCGCTCGGCGGCCATCACCCGGTCGTACTCAGCCCAGTCGTCGTGCTCGCCACCGTTCGCCGCAGTGAACACGGTGCGCAACAGGTGCGGGAGCTCGTGACCACCGATCCCCTCGAGCGAATCGTCGGGCCCAACGATCTCGACGGTGCCCTCGGCCGCCACCCACGCCCAGCCGGCCCGCCACAGGAGCGTGGCGGTGGGGTTGGCGCGCAGGTGGGCGATCTTGCGGGTGGCCGGCCGCCCGACGAAGGCGGCCGCCGGCGCGCCGGTCACGGGATGGTTGATGACCCCGGCGTTCACGACGGTTGACTGCACGCTGCCGTTCGCCCGCAGCGTCGACAGCCCAGCCAGCCCGTTGTCGAGGGCGACCAGCCGCTGGATGTCCGCAATGGTCGCCATCGGCCCCGAGGTTACCGGGAGCGCTGGTGGCTCATCGGGGTCGCTGGTTCAGACGAGGCTCACGCCCGCGACTCATCGTCGGATGCGAGGGCCCGGGTGTTGCCGAGCCAGCTGGCGTAGAGGCCGGCGTAGGTGCCGCCGGCGGCTACCAGGTCGGCATGAGTGCCCTGCTCGACGACCTCGCCGGCGTCGATGACCACGACGAGGTCGGCCCGCTCCGCGGTGGAGAGCCGGTGGGCGATGCTGACCACGGTGCGGCCCGCCGACAGCCGGGCCAGCGCCTCGGTGAGGGCCTGCTCGGTCTCGGGGTCCACTGAGGAGGTGGCCTCGTCGAGGATGAGCAGGCCGGGGTCGCCGAGCTGGGCGCGAGCCAAGGCGACGAGCTGACGCTCGCCGACCGAGAGGTTGGAGCCGCGCTCGCCGACCGGAGCCTGCAGGCCGCCGGGCAGCTCGTCGAGCCAGCCGCTGAGGCCGAGGGCGGCGAAGGCCGCCGCCAGGTCCTCGGCGGTGGCGTCGGCCCGACCGACGCGCACGTTGTCGGCCAGGTTGGTGTCGAAGAGGAAGCCGTCCTGGGGCACCATGCGCACGGCCATCCGGCGAGAGTCGGGAGCGACGGTGCGGAGGTCGGTGCCGCCGATGCGGACGACCCCGCTGGTGGGATCGGCGAGCCGGCAGAGCAGCTTGGCGACGGTGGTCTTGCCCGAGCCTGTTTCGCCCACGATGGCGACCGAGGTGCCCGCCGGGAGGTGCAGGTCGATCCCGCGCAGCACCTCCTCGCCCGTGCGGTAGGCGAAGCGCAGCCCCTCGAGGTCGACCGCGAGGGCGCCTGGGGCCAAGGCGACGCCGTCGACCGGCTCCTCGACGTCGATCGGTGTGGCCAGCACGCCGAGGATCTTGCGCCAGCCGGCGATGGCGATCTGGGTCTGGTCGAGGATCTCGCTCAGCTCCGAGATGGGGATGAGCAGCAGGTTGACCAGGAAGACGAAGGCGATCAGCTCGCCCAGCCCGAGACCCCAGGCGGGACCGTTGATGGCGCCCACGGCGGTGACGGTGGCGAGGGCGAGGGCCCCGAAGAGGTCGGCCAGCGGGAACATCACCGCGAACCACTTGGCCGCCCCCATCTGCGCCTTGTACTGGGTGCGGATGGCGCCGTGCAGACGGCGGCGCGTGCGTCCCTCCAACCCGTAGGCGAGCACGACGGGCGCTCCGGTCACCAGCTCCGACACCTCGGACAACGTCTCGCCCACCGCGGTGCGCACCCGGTCGTAGGCGGCCAGCTGTCGGCGCTGCAGGAACCCCAGGGCGGGCAGCAGCGGCAGGAACACCAGCACCGCCACGAGGGTGAGCTGCCAGGAGTAGGCCAGCATCACGCCGAGGGTGGCGACGATCAGCACCGAGTCGACGATCCAGGCGACCGCTCCCCACTCTGTGAACTGCGCCATCGTCTCGACGTCGCTCGTCACCCGCGAGGTGAGGGCGCCGCGCCGCTGGTCCACGTGGTCGGCCAGGGACAGCCGGTGGATGTGCTGGAAGGTGCGAACCCGCAGCCCGAGCAAGCTCGCCTCTGCCGCCCGCACGAGCCGTAGGAACGTGCCCCGACTCACGAAGTACAGGGCGATGATGAGCAGCGCCGCTCCGCCACAGGCGACGGCGACGAAGCCGGGTCGGTAGCCGTCGTGGCCGAGCACGCCGCGATCGAGGATCTGCTGGATGAGGACCGGCACAGCCAGCTTCCCGAGCGCGGTGGCCACGGCCAGCACGCCAGTGAGCACCAGGCCCTCCTTCAGCTCGGGGGTGACGGCCAGGCCGCGCCGCAGTACGGCGATGGCGCCGGCGTCGCGGAGGATCTCCTCCTCGTCGGTGCGGTCAGGGTGGCGCCGCTCGTGGTCGTGGCTGCCGGGCGGGGCGGCATCGGTGAGCACGTCGACCACGGCGTCGTGCTCGTCGAGCGCCCCGAGGTTCTCGTCGACCGTCATGCGGGGTCCATCTCATAGGCCCGCACCAAGGCGGCGTAGGCGGGCACCGCCAGCAGGTCCTGATGCGTCCCCTCCGCGGCGATGCGCCCGCCCTCGAGGAGGAGGACCCGGTCGGCGAGCGCGATGGTCGACACGCGATGGGCCACCACCAGCGTCGTGACGGCAGCGGTGCCCCGGAGCCCGTCGAGGATGGCCCGCTCCACGGTGGCGTCGACGGCCGAGGTGGCATCGTCGAGCAGCAGCAGGCGCGGCTGGCGGAGCAGGGCCCGGGCGAGGGCGATGCGCTGTCGCTGGCCCCCGGAAAGGGTGACGCCTCGCTCACCGATCACCTCGTCCAACCCGTGCGGCATGCGCTCAACGAAGGTGCGCGCCCGCGCCACGTCCAGGGCCGCGAAGACGGTGTCGTCGTCGACCTCGGCTCCCATGGTGAGGTTCTCGCGGACGGAGTCGGCGAAGAGGAACGTCTCCTGGAACACGAGGGCGGTGGCCCGGTGCAGGGCCTCGGGGTCGGCCGCGTCGAGGGGGACGCCGCCGATGCGCACCTGTCCGGCGCTCGGGTCGACGAGATGGGCGATGAGGTTGCACAGGGTGGTCTTGCCGGCCCCGGTGGAACCCACCAGCGCTACCACCTCGCCGGGAGCCAGCCGGGCCGAGACGCCGGCCAGCACGACATCGTCGGCGTGAGCGAAGCCGACGTCATCGAGCACCACGTCGAGTGGACCGTCGGGGATGGCCACGGGTGTCGTCGGCGTCGCCCGGACGTCGGCGGCCAGCACGCCTTGGACGCGGTCGTAGGCCACCACCCCACGCGGCAGCTCCTCGAGGAGGAAGCCAACGACCCGGAACGGGAAGGCGAGGATGCCGAACAGCGCCATGGCCTGTACCAGCTCACCGGTGCTGATCGAGCCGCTGGACACGCGCCAGGCGCCGAGCCAGAGCAGGGCGATGGTGCCGAGGTTGGGGAGGGCGTCGAGGCCGGGCTCGAAGCCGGCCCGCAACCGCCCCACGATCAGGCGCTGCTGGCGGAGGGCCTCGGCTCGCTCGCGCAGGCGGCCGACCTCCCGATCCTCGAGCCCGAGCGTCTTGACCAGGAGGGCGCCCTCGAAGCTCTCGTGGGCGACGGCGGACACGTCACCGACCCGGGCCTGGGCCTGGGAGGCCGGCCGCTCCACCTTCTTCGTGTAGGTGTTGTTGAGCAGGGCCAGGCCGGGGAAGAGGGCGATGGCGACGCCGAGCAGCACAGGGTCGACGAGGGCCAGCTGGAGCATCGACACGAGGATGATCACGAGGACGCCGAGGGAGAACGGCAACGGTTGCATGGCCATAGTCGATCGCTCGCAGTCGGCGTCGGCGTGGGCGAGCAGCTCGCCGGTGGGATGGTCGTCGAACCATCGCAACGGCACGGCCAGGTACCGGTCGGTGACCCGCTGGAACCAGAGCATCTGCATGCGCCGTTGGGCCATCTGCCCGAAGAACCGGCGCAGAACGACACCCACCATGCGCAGCAACGACGCCACGACGAGGGCGACGGCACCGATGGCGACCGTGCCCCGATCGACCCCACCGTCGAAGGCGGGCGTGAGCACGTCGTCAGTCACCCGGCCGAGCACGATGGTGCCACCCACGGCCATCACGGCGAACAGGGTGGCGCCGGCCACGGAGATGGCAAAGGGTCCGGGCTGGGCGCGGACGGACAACCAGAGCAGGCGCACGCCGCGGCGCATGATCCCGTCGTCCCGATCCCCCCGTGCCATGGGCCGAACCTAACGGCGGCTCCGACAGGCCCACCAATGACCTTTTCGGCTCAGCGGACCTCGAGCCGGACCCGGGTGGAACCCCCGGGGTCAGGGGCGTAGGTGCGGGTGGCGGGGTCGGTGAGGGTCCCGTCGGTCGTGACGCGCACCTCCAGGCCGGGGAGCTCCCAGCGGTCCTGGGTCGTTGCAGAGGCCTCGACGTTGGAGTCCCAGCGCCAGGTCTGCGGCCCTCTCCGTGGATGGGGGTGGCACACCGCATCCAGGCGGCGTCGCGCGGCCGTGGCGGATGTGGGGCCGTGGTGCAGCAGGCGCAGCCAGCCGATGCCGCCATCCGGGAGTCGCCAGTGGACGGTCGCCGGGTGGAACTGGCCGCGCGCTTGGAGCCCGCTGTCGCCGGCTTCGGCGCCGATGAGGAGGTCGTCGTCCAGCCATCCCGTGGCTCGGCGGTCGGGGTCGGTGTCGACCAGCTGCTCGACGAGCCGGGCCCCGGCGAAGCGCTCGAAGTGCTGACGGACGCCCGGCGGCACCCGCACGCCGACGTGCTGGAGCAATGGGACGACGCAGAGGTCATGGCCGTGGGGGAGAGGATCGACGGCGAGGTCGGGCAGGGGAGCGCGGAGCTCAGCGCACCAGAGGGCGAGCCCGAGCCCGCCGACGTAGGCGTGGAGGTCCATGCCGTAGGCCCGGGAGTAGGGCCCGCAGAGGTTGCCGAGGTCGGCATGCCACCAACGGGCGATGTCCGCCCACAGGTCCCCCTCGATGCGGGATCCGAGCGCCTGGAGGTCGGGACGGGCGTCGGCGCGCTGCCACAGACCGAGGGCCAGCAGGTCGATGCCGTAGTAGGTGGGGGAGTTGTGCTCGACGAAGCACCCGTGTCGGTGGAAGGCGTCGGCCACCGAGGCGGCATAGGTGCCGTCGGTGCTCCCGGCCCAAGCCTCCAGCCAGGCCCGCAGCAGGGCGATGTTGGCGTACGTCGGCGGCACCCGCTCCGGCGGCTCGGCCGCTACGGCCAGGTCGATGGCGGCGCGAGCCCTCGCCGCCAGGGCGGGGGTGAGCGTGAAGTCGGTGACCGCCACGGCCAGCGCTGCGCCGACGAACTGGCGCCAGTTCGGGTCGTAGTCGACCCACTCGACCGCGCCATCGGTGGGCGCCGGCCACTCGGGGAAGCGGACGAAGGTGCCGTGCCAGGGCCGGCCGGGCTCGTCGTACTGCTGGCCGAGCACTGCGTCGAGGGCCTGCTCGGCCCGATCGTGGTCCCCCGGACCGTTCCGCCGCAGGAGGCCGATGGCGTAGAAGGCCGTCTCCCTCACCAGGTGGACCGTGTGGGGTCCGTCGGTGACGTCGGCGAAGGCTCCCGGCGCGTTCCAGAGCAGCCCGGCCTCGGCATCCCACGACCTGTCCATCCAGGCGGTGGACGTCAGAGTCGGGTCGGTCATGGCCCCTCCGCTCCCCAGAGCTCCAGTGGTGTCCGGTCCCGCGCGCCGCCGAAGGGCAGGGCCACCCACTCGCCGCCGGCGCCGGCTGATGCGTAGGCCGCGCTGGTGACGTCGAGGATGCTCCTGCCGAAGGCGGCGCCCAGCTCGGGGCGGCGGCTGTCTCTCAGGTCGAGGGCGAAGGCCTCCATCTGGGGCAGGTAGCCCAGCTCCTCGAGCTGGCGCGGCACGCCTTCGGGGAGGCCCGGCTGGGGCACCGTCGTGCCGTTGCGCTCGAGCAGCAGATGCGGGAGCAGCTCCAGCCGCACGACCCCGTCGGGCGACGACGCCTGGGCGTCCCAGCTAGGCGTGTCGCCGCCGCGCCAGCTGGCGATCACCCGGGCCACCAGATCGGTGTCGAAGCGGAGCAGCACCTCGGCGTGCTCGTCCACCGGGTGGTCGTCGGCGCCCTCGAGGGTGGCTCGGACCTCGACCGGGACCGCCGGCGCAGCCATCAGGAGGGCGATGGCGAGCGGGTGCACGCCGAGGTCGAACAGCACACCGCCGCCCCACCCATCGGTGAGGAAGTCGCCCCAGCTCGGTCGGGACTGCAGCGCGCGGACCTCGAGGAGGTCGAGCGGGCCGATCTGGGCGGTGTGCTCGAGGGCCTGCCGGACGATCGGAGCGTGCACCAGGTTCTCGGCGTAGGCGATGAGCCCGCCGTCGTCCTGGGCGGCGACCAGGTCGTCGGCGTCGGCCAGGGTGGTGCACAGGGGCTTCTCCACCAGGACTCCGGCTCCGGCTGCCACCGCGGCCAGCGCCTGGGCGGCGTGCTGGGCCGGCGGCGTGCAGATCACCACGCCGTCGGCGCTGGCCGGGAGCTCGTCGTAGGTGATGGCCTCCGCCCCCACCCGGCCGGCGGCCTCGGCCGCCCGGGCCGGATCGCGCGACGCCACCTTGGTGATGGTGAGGCCCGGGATGTGCCCGACGGCGTAGCCGTGCACGGCCGCGATCCACCCGGCCCCGGCGAAGGCGAGGGCGATGTCGTCCGGCACGCTCAGGTGTCGCGCAGGGCGGCGACGACCGGGGCCATGGCCTGCAGTGAGTCCTCGCCCTGGAACACGATGTAGGACGCGTCCCATCGGTCCCGGCGCACCCGGAGGGCGTCGGCGATCTCCCCGACCGACCCGATGCACGCGTGGGGATAGGCCTCGAGCTCAGAGGCGGGCAGCCCGAACAGCGGCGCCATCATCTCGGCGGTGCCCTGGCGGTCGTCGGTGACGATGGCGGCGAACTGCAGCAGGTTGATCTCGAGGTCGGCGTAGCCCGAACCGGCGGCGTCCTTCACCCATTGGAGCTTCTGGTCGGTCTCGTCCGCGGCCCCGTTCTGCGCCGCGGCGGCGTCCACCTGACCGCTGTGGATGGAGGGGTTGATGCCCACGATCTGAGCTTCGCGTGCCGCGATCGACAGCACCCGCTTGGCGCCGCCACCGATCAGGAACGGCGGCGGCGTCTGCGACGGCTTGGGCAGCCCGTCGTAGCCGGTGATGGTGTAGTGCTCGCCCTCGTACGAGAACGGGCCGGGGGCGAAGCAGCCCTTGATGACGGCGATGCCCTCCTCCATCCGTGACACCCGCACGCCCGGCCGATCCATCGGGATGCCGGACTGGTCGTAGTCGCTCTGCATCCAGCCGGCGCCGATTCCCACCTCGAGCCGCCCGGCGGAGAGCACATCCATGGTGGCCAGCTCCTTGGCGAGCACCACGGGGTGCTTGTAGTCGTTGTCGAAGACCAGCGCACCGATCTTCAGCTCGGTGGTGGCATCGGCCGCGGCCATCAGCGCTGGCACGGGGGCCAGCTGGTCGCCGAAGTGGTCCGGCATGAACAACGTGTCGTACCCGAGGTCCTCCGCCTGCTTGGCCAATGCCGTCCAGTCCGCTCCCGAGGAGGCGTTGGAGAGCTGGATGCCGAACCGGAAGCGCCGTGCATGGGTCATGGCGGCGCACGCTACCTGCAGCCGCGCTATCGTCCTCGTCCCCCGATCACCCCCGTCCACGCCGGACGGGGGTGCGTGCGCGCGTCCCCCGGAGCCTCCAGTGACCCACCACCCTGATCTGGCCGACGAACAGGCCTACCTCGATGCGGCCTACGCCCACCTGGCGGCCATGCGCACCCGCACCGCCTCGGCCGCCATCGCGCTGTCCGGAGCTCAGGCGGTCGACTCGGCCATCGCCCAGGCCCACCTCCGAGCGCGCCTGCGCACCCTCGACACCGACGTCGACGGCCTCACCTTCGGGCGCCTCGACGCCACCGACGGCGACACCTGGTACGTCGGCCGCCGCCACGTCGAGGACGGGCGTGGGGACCCGGTCGTCGTCGACTGGCGAGCCCCGGTCTCCACACCCTTCTATCGCGCCACCGCCGCTGACCCCATGGAGCTCCACCGACGGCGCCGGTTCGTGATGACCGCCCGGCAGGTGGATGACCTCTTCGACGAGGTGTTCGACGATCCCGACAGCGTTGACGCCGCCCACCACGGAGGCATCCCGGATCCGCTGCTGGCCGAGCTGGAGCGCTCCCGCACCGGTGAGATGCGCGACATCGTGGCCACCATCGCCGCCGAGCAGGACGTGGTGATCCGGGCGCCGCTGGAGACGTGCCTGGTGGTGCAGGGAGGGCCGGGCACCGGCAAGACGGCGGTGGGGCTCCACCGGGCCGCCTTCTTGCTGTTCGAGCACAGGGGTCGTCTCGATCGTGAGGGCGTGCTCGTGGTCGGCCCGAACCCGCTGGTCCTCCGGTACATCGCTCAGGTGCTGCCCTCGCTCGGGGAGGCGGCCACTCGGCAGACGACCGTCGAGCGGCTCGTCGGAGGTCGCGTCGCCTCCGAGGATGCCGTCGACGTGGCGCGCCTCAAGGGGGATGCCCGTATGGCGGCGGTGCTCCA
>JBDSUN010000266.1:0-5720 GCA_039927735.1 Acidimicrobiales bacterium
CCTCACCCTCACCCGGCCCTGGCCGGCCATGCTCCGCGGCATCTACGGCGACGAGGAGCGCTACCGGGAGACCTACTGGAGCCGGTTCGAGGGCCGCTACTTCGCCGGCGACGGGTGCAAGCTCGACGACGACGGCTACCTGTGGCTGCTGGGGCGCGTCGACGACGCGATGAACGTGTCGGGCCACCGCATCTCCACCACCGAGGTCGAGAGCGCCCTGGTCGACCACCCGGCCGTGGCCGAGGCGGCCGTGGTCGGCGCCACCGACAGCGTCACCGGGCAGGCCATCATGGCCTACGTCATCCCCCGCGGCACCCACGTCGCCAGCGACGAGCTGGGGGAGGAGGTTCGCCAGCACGTCGCCACCAAGCTCGGCGCCATCGCCCGACCCAAGACCGTGATCTTCACCGACGAGCTGCCCAAGACCCGATCCGGCAAGATCATGCGCCGCCTGCTGCGCGATGTGGCCGAAGGCCGTTCGCTGGGCGACACGACCACGCTGGCCGACCCCAACGTCGTCGAGGAGATCAAGCGACGCGCCGCGGAGTCCCCGACCGACGCCTGAGCGCTCGGCTCAGCCGATGGCGCGCGGATGCCGTCGCCCATCCCGGGCCCTCATCGATCGCACCGTCGCCGCCGTCGTGGCGGGCATCGACTGGGACGCCTCGCCGCAGCTCTAGTCGCGAAAGTTGCTGAACTGCAGGGGCACGCCGAAGTCGTGCTCCCTGAGCGCGGCGATGACAGCTTGCAGGTCGTCGCGCTTCTTGCCCGTGACGCGGAGCTGCTCGCCCTGGGTCTGGGACTGCACCCCTTTGAGGCTGAGCCCCTTGATGTGCTTGTTCAGCTCGGTGGCCTTCTCCTTGGAGATGCCGGCTACCAGCTTCACGACCTGGCGGACGGTGGCGCCGGACGCCTCCTCCACCTTCTGGTAGTCGAGCGCCTTCATCGACACCTTGCGCTTCACCAGCTTCTCCTCGAGCACCTGGCGCAGCGCGGTCAGGCGGTCCTCGCTCGAGGAGTGGAGCTTGATCTCGGTGTCGCTCAGCTCGATGGTGGTGTCGGTGCCCTTGAAGTCGTATCGGGTGGTCACCTCGCGAGACACCTGGTCCACCGCGTTGCGGATCTCCTGCTGATCGATCTCGGACACCACGTCGAAGCTCGGCATGACCGCCAACCGTACCCGCCGCTATCGTCGTGCACCCTGGGTCCGTGCCCGAGTGGCCAAAGGGAACTGGCTGTAAACCAGTCGGCATTGCCTACGGAGGTTCAAATCCTTCCGGGCCCACACGGCAAGGGAGCCCCGCCCACGCGGGGCTCCTGCGCGTCAGGCGAGGCCGAGGGCGGAGCGGAGGAAGGCGAGCTGGAAGAGGAGGAGGTTCTCGGCGACGTCTTCTTGGTTGGCCATGTGGGTGACACCGGTCAGCGGCAGCACCTGATGGGGCTTGCCGGCGGACAGCAGCGCCGAGGACAGCCGCAGCGTGTGGGCGCTGACGACGTTGTCGTCGGCCAGGCCGTGGACGAGGAGCAGCGGACGCTCGAGCTTGGCGGCGTCGGGCAGGAGCGAGCTGGCGTCGTAGGCGGCCGCGTCCGTGTCCGGATGCCCGAGGTAGCGCTCCGTGTAGAACGTGTCGTAGAGCCGCCACTCCGTCACCGGGGCGCCCGCGATGGCGGCGTGGACGACGTCCGGGCGACGCAGCACGGCAAGGGCGGCGAGGTACCCGCCGAAGCTCCAGCCCCGGATGGCGACCCGGCTGAGGTCGAGTCGGGGCTCCTCGGCGGCCAGCGCGAGGAGGGCGTCGATCTGGTCCTCCAGGACCGGCCCGGCCAGGTCGCCGTGGAGGCTGCGCTCCCAGGCCGTGCCCCGTCCGGGCGTGCCCCGCCCGTCGACCACCACGACGGCAAAGCCCTGGTCGGCGAACCACTGCGAGGTGAGGTAGGCGGACCGGGCCCGGATGACGCGCTGGGCGTGGGGGCCGCCGTACGGGTCGAGCAGCACGGGGAGTCGGCCGGCGTCGGGCACGTCGTGCGGGAGCAGCAGCGCGGTTGCCAGGCGCCGCTCGCCCACGTGCCGGATCGTGACGTTGGGTGTCACCAGCGGGGTGGCCACGGCACTGGCGATGGTCGGCCCGCCCAGGACGGCGACGGTGGGGGCGTGGTCGTCGAGCGACAGGCGGCGCACGACGATGGTGTCGCCGCCGACCGTGGCGGCGTGGACGCCGTCGGCGTCGGTGAGCTGCTCGACGCCGACATCGGTCCACCGCCACACCGAGGTCCCGGTGGCATCGTCAACGGCGTTGGCGGTGAACACCACCCGGTCGGCACCGACGTGGGCGACCGCTCTCACGTGGAGGTCCTCAGGGGTGACCAGTGCGCCGCCGACGACGAGCCGGCGCCGGCCGTCTCCGTCGGAGCACACCACCACCCGGCCGTCGGCGAGCCGGGCGGGCGTGCCGGGAGCACGCTCCACCCATGCGTCGTCGGTGTCGGTCCAGAGCGCCTCGGTGGCCCCCGAGCGCGGGTCCACCCCGCGGATCTCGATGCGGTGCTGATTTCGGGGGTGCAGCGCGAGCAGCGGGCCGTGGTCGTCCCAGGCCGCCTCCGCCAGGTACGGGAGGCTGTCGCGGTCCCACGACACCTCGGTGCGCCCGCCGTCCAGCCGCAGGATCCAGGCGCTGACCTCGGCGTTCGGGGTGCCGGCGGCCGGGTAGGCCACCTCGGTGGGGGCCTGGTCGGGGTGGGCGGGGTCAGCGATCCACCAGCGCTGCACCGGTGTGTCGTCGACCCGCGTGGCGAGCAGGGCGGAGCCGTCGGGTGCCCACCAGTAGCCGCGGTAGCGGTCCATCTCCTCGGCGGCCGCGAACTCGGCGACGCCCCACCGCACCAGCGCGACGTCCTCCCCGGCGATCACCCGGGCCGACGACGGGTCGGGGAGGTCGAGCAGCCAGAGCTGCCGCCCGTCCACCCACGCCACCCGCGTTCCGGTGGGATCTGGTCGCGGATCGATGACGACGCTGGGCACGGGCACCAACCGGGCCGAGCCGGTCTCGAGGTCGCCCACCACAAGCTGCCCGGCCAAGGCGGCCGCCACGACCCGGTGCGAGGCATCGGTGGCGTAGCCGGTGATGCCGGCTGCGCTCTCCCGGGCCCGCTCGCGCCGGACGCGCTCCTCGGGCGGGAGGTGTCCGACATCGCCGGCCAGCAGGGCGCCGGGATCAGCTACGACCTGCTCGGTGCCGGAGGCGAGGTCCAGCACCCAGAGCGACGTCACCGCATCTTCGGGCCCCGCTGAGCGCAGGAAGGCCACCCGGGAACCGTCGGGGGCCACGGTCAGGTTGCGGGGGGCCCCGAGGGTGAACCGCTGCGTCCGGGCCTGCTGGCGGGGGAAGGTGTCGGTCATGCCAGGAGGCGCTCCATGATGACGACGTCGAGCCACCGGCCGAGCTTGCGGCCGACCTCCCGCTCGGTGCCCACCACCTCGAACCCGCAGCCGGCATGCAGGGCGATCGACGCTTCGTGGCCGCCCACGATGCGGGCCAGCAGGGCGTGGAAGCCGTGGGCGGTGGCGGTGGCCACCAGCTCGGTCAGCAGCGCCCGCCCTATGCCCTCGCCGTGGTGGTCACGGTGGACGTACACGGAGTCCTCCACGGAGGTGGCGTAGGCCGGGCGGTCCCGCCAGGGCGACAGTGAACCGAAGCCCCGCACCGTGCCGTCGTCACCGACGGCTGTGAGGACGGCGCGCGCTCCGGAGCGCTCCGCTTGCCACGCTCGCTGCTCCTCGATCGTCCGGGGCAAGAGGTCGAAGGTGGCCGTGGAGGTGAGGACCTCGAGGTTGTAGATCTCCCGGATGGCCTCGGCGTCGTCGAGGGTGGCCAGACGCAGGTCCATCGGCGCAACCTAGCGGCGCGGCCCCCAAGGTCAGAGCCGGACGGGCGTGCCGGCGGGGACGTGCTCATCGCGGGTCGGAGCAGGCTCGATGAGTGCGACCTCGCCGGTGAGCGCCTCGAGGCGCGCCCAGGACGCCACGTCCTCGTCGTCGGTGAGGAAGACGATCTGCGGCTCGCCCGCCGATCGGCCGAGGAGCTCGAGGAGCAGTGGCTTCACCGACGCGTCGAGCTGCTGGAACGGATCGTCCAGGAGCAGCGGCACACCCTCGCCGGCCACCGACCGAGCCTCGGCGAGGCGGGTGACGATGGCGTGGGCGAGGTCCCCCGTCACGTCCTCGGCCACCTCGGGGGCGGTGGTCGACAGCGCTCCGAGGGCGTCCACCTCCCGACGCAGCCGGGAAGCCGCCTGGATCTCCTCCTGGTTGGCGAGGGCCCAGTCGACGGGGATGTCGCCCGCGACCTGCTGCCACTCCGCCAGCGCGGCTCGTCGGGCTCCGGCCACGTCCATGAGGGTCTTGCGGCTGGAGTCGTTGGCGAGGAGGCCGTTCACCCGCTGCAGCTGGAAGCCGAGGTAGCTGTGGGCGCCGGCGTCGGCGAGAGCCTTGTCCTCGGCCTCCACCGTCCGGCCGACGTTGGTGCGAGCCAACAGCGAGGCGGCCAGGCTGCAGAGGGCGATGACGAGGAAGAGAAGGCCCACCGACCCCGCCGCCAGGACACCGGGGATGGCGGCCAGCGCGGCGGCGCCACCGATCCAGAACGTGCGACGATGAGACCCCTCGAACCGGTCGGCCGCCTGCTCCACTGCCAGGTGGCGGGCCTCCACCTCGTCGATGAGGTCGGCGTCCTCGGGAGCCGAGCCGATGGCCTCGGCCTCGGAGGTGAGGTCACCCTCCGCCCGCCGCAGCGCCTCGGCCGAGCCCCAGACCCGTCGCTGGTCCAGGGCGGCCAGCACCTCGACGGCCTTGCCGCGATTGCTGCTGGTGGCCAGGTCGGCCGCTCCGAAGCGCATCTTCCGCCGGGCCGATCGAGAGTCGAGGCCCATCCGACCGAGGAGGGTGCAGGCGCCGTCTGCCTCGATGAACTCCGAGGTGACGTCCTGCGCCCGGTCGACGTCCACGATGCGATGACGACCCATCGTGGGACGGAACACCGCCAGGTGTCGGCCGCTGCGCTCCTCCAGCTCGACGTGGAGCCCGGGCCGACTGCCGCTGAGCGCCCCGACCAGCTCACCGACGAGGCTCTCCCGCTCGGTGCGCCCGATGCCGGCCACCACCGTGAGGCGCGGGTGCAGATCCAGGGTCAGGGTGTTCTCGCCCGCTTCGATCACCAGCCGCTCCACGCGCATGGACCAGGGATCGGCCCTGAGTCGGCCGGCCTGTAGCAAAAAGCTGGGCCGAACGGCCCAGGACCAACGGCGCGAACCGCCCGAAGATGCCTGGCGCAGCAGGTGACGGAGCCCGACGGCGGTCGTCGCCGGGGACGTGGAGCCCGCGACACCGTGTTGGACTCGCCCGACGAGAGGGGTGGGCAGTACCCTCGTCGGTTCCGCAGTGTGCCCTCTTAGCTCAGTGGTAGAGCACTTCCATGGTAAGGAAGGGGTCGTGGGTTCAATCCCCACAGAGGGCTCGGTCAGCGCACCCGAGGCGGCGTAGCTCAGTTGGTTAGAGCACTCGGCTCATAATCGAGTTGTCCCCGGTTCGAGTCCGGGCGCCGCCACCACCGCACCCGCCCCCCATCTAGAACGTAGAGAGAGAAGAGAGCAGTCATGGCCAAGGAGAAGTTCGAGCGGAACAAGCCTCATTTGAACGTGGGGACGATGGGTCACATCGATCATGG
>JBDSUN010000267.1:0-22831 GCA_039927735.1 Acidimicrobiales bacterium
GGCTACGAGGTGTTCTGCGACCTCAAGTTCCACGACATCCCCACCACGGTCGGTCGGGCCGCCCGGGTGATCGGGGCCTTGGGGGCGACCTACCTGAACTTCCATGCTCAGGGAGGGGTCGCCATGCTCACCGCGGGGGTCGACGGCTATCTGGCCGGGGCGTCGAGTGCGGGGCTCCCGGTGCCGGTCCCCCTCGCGGTGACCATCCTGACCAGCGACGGGGGCGTGCCCGCCCACATCCTCCAGAAGCGGGTGCAGACCGCCCTCGAGGCCGGCTGCAGCGGCATCGTCTGCGCGGCGGCGGATGTGCAGGAGGCCAAGCAGTACGGCCCCCGCCTCACCGCCGTCGTGCCCGGCATCCGTCCCGCTGGCGCCGCCGCCCACGACCAGGCGCGCGCCGCGACACCGGAGGAGGCGATTCGCGCCGGTGCCGACCTCCTGGTCATCGGGCGCGCGGTCACCCACGCCGAGGATCCAGCCGCCGCCGCCGCCGCCCTCGCCAGCGCACTCGCTCGCTAGCCCGCGCTAGGTTCCGGCGCATGCCGCAGCCTCCTGTCCTCACCCCTGAGCAGCGCCAGCAAGCCCTGGCCAAGGCGGCCGAGGCGCGACGGGCCCGGGCGGAGCTCAAGGAGAAGCTCAAGATGGGCTCGATCACCCTCCCCGAGCTGCTGGCGCGATCCGGCGACGACGACCACGTCGGCAAGATGAAGGTGCTGGCCGTCATCGAGGCCCTCCCCGGCGTCGGCAAGGTCAAGGCCCGACGCACCATGGAGGAGATCGGCATCGCCGACACGAGGCGGGTGCGCGGGCTCGGTGAGCAGCAGCGCAAGGCACTCCTCGCCGCCTTCTCCTAGCCCGCCGCTCGGCGTGCTCGTCACCATCTCCGGGCTCCCGGGCTCGGGTACCACCACCGTCTCCCGCCTCGTGGCCGCCGCGCTCGACATCGAGCGCGTGCCGGGTGGCGAGGTGTTCCGTCAGATGGCCGCCGAGTCCGACATGACCCTCGCCGAGTTCGGCGTGCACGCCCAGGGCCACCCCGAGATCGACCTCGAGCTCGACGCCCGCCTCGAGGCACGGGCCCGCGAGGGCGACTGCGTCATCGAATCGCGGTTGGCCGGCTGGCTGGCCACCCGAGCCGGCCTCGCGGCCGTGCGCGCGTGGGTGGACTGCGAGGACCAGGTGCGCGCCGCCCGCGTCGCGGAGCGGGAGGGCAGCTCGTTGGCCGAGGCCCTCATCGACAACGCCGAGCGCAGCGACCTCGAGCGGGCGAGGTACAAGGCCGTCTACGACATCGACCTCGACGACCGCTCCACCTACGACCTCGTCCTCGACTCCTCGGCCGACCCGCCGGAGGCCCTCGCCGCCACCATCGTCGAGTCGGCCCAGGGGATGCCTGGGTTCTGAGGGGCCACTGGTAGCATCTCCTGTCCCCCCTCCGCGACCCAGAGGACTGCCATGGCCACGCGCCACAACACGATGATGACCCCGCCCATCGAGGAGCTCCTCGACAAGGCGGGCTCGAAGTTCACGCTGGTCACCCTCGGCGCCAAGCGAGCCCGGCAGATCAACTCGTACTACAACCAGCTCTCCGAGGGTCTGGGCACCGTCGTGCCGCCGCAGGTCACCTCGTCGGCTCGCAAGCCTCTGTCCATCGCCTTCGAGGAGATCGACGCGGACAAGATCCTCGGCGTGTGGCCGGAGCCGGAGGAAGAGATCGATCCCGAGGCTGAGATCGCCGACGGCGAAGGCGCCGAGTCGGCCGAGTAGGCCTGCTCACCAGGCCCCATGATCGAGGGCAAGCGCATCGTCCTCGGCGTCTCGGGGGGCATCGCCGCCTACAAGGCGGTGGAGATCTGCCGGCGGCTCGTCGATGCGGGCGCCCATGTGATCCCCGTCCTCACTGAGGGGTCGCTCCACTTCATCGGGCGCACCAGCTTCGATGCCCTCGGGTCCGAGCGGGCATGGACGTCGTTGTGGGACGAGCCGCACCCCATCCCGCACACCCACCTCGGCCAGACGGCCGACCTCGTGCTGGTGGCTCCCGCCACCGCTCGGGTGCTGGGCCTCTACGCTGCTGGCATCAGCGAGGACCTGCTCACCAACGTCCTGCTGGCCACCCGGGCGCCCGTGCTCTTGTGCCCGGCCATGCACACCGAGATGTGGGAGCACCCGGCCGTCCAAGACAACCTGCGCCTGCTCCGGTCCCGGGGCGTGCACGTGGTGGAGCCTGAGAGCGGCCGGCTGGCCGGGGGTGATGTCGGTGCCGGGCGGCTGCCCGACCCCGCCGCCATCGCGGCCGCCGTCGCCGCCCTCCTCGTCGCCAGCTCTCGCCACGACCTCGCGGGCGTCCGGGTGGTGGTCACCGCTGGGGGCACCCGAGAGCCCATCGACCCCGTCCGCTTCATCGGGAACCGCTCCTCGGGCAAGCAGGGCCACGCCGTCGCAGAGGAGGCGGCCGCCCGTGGCGCCAAGGTCACCCTCGTCACCACTGCCGGCCTGGCCACGGCGCCGAGCATCGACGTCGTGCGGGTCGACACGGCGGCGGAGATGGAGCAGGCCGTGCTGAGTCGATCCGGCGAGGCCGACGTCATCGTGATGGCTGCCGCGGTGGCCGACTTCCGGCCGGTGCACGCGGCCGGCCGCAAGATCAAGAAGGCGGCCGGGGTGCCGGAGGTGATGCTCGAGCCCACCGCCGACATCCTCGCCGCCCTGGGCGCCGGGCGTCGGCCTGGACAGACCATCGTGGGCTTCGCCGCCGAGACCGACGACCTCCGGGCCAACGCCACCGACAAGCTCGTCCGCAAGGGCATCGATCTCATCGTGGCGAACGACGTCTCCGCTCCGGGCGTGGGGTTCGAGCACGACACCAACGCCGTGGTGATCCTCGGAGCCGATGGCTCGGCCCAGGACCTTCCCCTCACCGACAAGCGGGCCATCGCCCGTGCCATCCTCGACGCCGTATCGACAACCAGGAGCAGCCAGTGACCCGCCAGTGGACCTTCACCTCGGAGTCAGTGACCGAGGGTCATCCCGACAAGATGGCCGACCAGATCTCGGACTCGATCCTCGACGCCATCCTGGCCGAGGACCCGATGGCCCGGGTGGCCTGCGAGACGATGGTGACCACGGGCCTGGCCATCGTGGCCGGGGAGATCACCACCACCGCCTACGTCGAGATCCCGCAGATCGTGCGGGAGACGATCAAGGGCATCGGCTACGACCGAGAGTCCGTCGGCTACGACGGCAACACCTGTGGCGTGATCACCTCCATCGACCCTCAGTCGCCCGACATCGCCCAGGGCGTCGACACCGCCATGGAGACCCGCACAGGGGTGTCGGGGGAGGATGTCCTCAACAGCCAGGGCGCGGGCGACCAGGGGATGATGTTCGGCTACGCCGTCGACGAGACACCCGACCTCATGCCGCTGCCCATCTGGTTGGCCCACCGTCTGGCCGAGCGCCTGGCCGAGGTGCGCAAGTCCGGGGTGCTCCCATACCTGCGTCCCGACGGCAAGACGCAGGTGACGGTCGACTACGAGGACAACGTCCCCAAGCGGCTCACCACGGTCCTCATCTCCACCCAGCACCAGCCGGGCATCGACGCCGAGACGCTGATCAAGCCCGACCTCATCGAGCACGTCATCAACCCGCTCCTGCCCGAGGGGATCGACACCTCTGACGTCCGGATCCTGGTGAACCCCACGGGCAACTTCGAGCTCGGCGGCCCGTACGCCGACTGTGGGCTCACCGGCCGCAAGATCATCGTCGACACCTATGGCGGCGCCGCCCGCCACGGCGGTGGGGCCTTCTCCGGCAAGGACCCGTCCAAGGTCGACCGCTCGGCCGCCTACGCGGCTCGCTGGGTGGCCAAGAACGTGGTGGCCGCCGGCGCCGCCAGCCGCTGCGAGGTGCAGGTGGCCTACGCCATCGGCGTGGCCCAGCCCGTCTCCATCCTGGTGGAGACCTTCGGCACCGAGCAGGTGGAGGAGGCCAAGATCAGCCAGGCCGTGCGCGACGTGTTCGACCTTCGCCCTGCCGCCATCATCCGGGACCTTGACCTCCGCCGGCCGATCTACCGCAAGACGGCCGCCTACGGGCACTTCGGTCGCGACGACAAGGCGTTCACCTGGGAGCAGGCCACCCGGGTCGACGACCTGAAGTCCGCCCTCGGTCTGTAGTGCCCGCGCCGCTCGTCGTCCGGGTGCTCCCGGACGTGGCGGCCATCGACAAGACCTTCGACTACCTGGTCCCGGACGCGATCCGGGACCAGGTGGCGGTGGGCGACGTGGTCCGGATCGAGCTGCACGGCCGCCGGGTTGGCGGCTGGATCGTGGCCGTCGACGTCGAGCCTCCGGCCGGCGTGGCGCTGCGGCCGCTGGCCAGGCGCACCGGGCTCGGCCCGTCGGCCGAGCTCATCGACCTGGCCACGTGGGCGGCGTGGCGGTGGGCGGGACGCCCGGCCTCGTTCCTGCGGACGGCGTCCCCCGATCGGGTGGTGCCGCGCCTCCCCGCGTCGGCACGACCGTCAGCGGTGGCCGCCCCCGACCACGCCCTCCTCACCGCCGCCTTCGCCGGCGACCGCTCGGTGCTCCGGTTGCCTCCGGCCACCAACCTCGTCCACGTGGCCACCGCCGCGGCCGCCCTCGGCAACGCCCTGGTGCTCTGCCCGACGACGGCGATGGCTGTGTCGATCACCACCCGTCTGCGCCGATCGGGCATCGCCGTCGCCGCCCACCCGCACGACTGGGCCCAGGGGGCCGCCGGTGCGACGGTGGTGGGCACCCGGGCGGCGGCCTGGGCATCGGTCGCCGACCTGGCCGCCGTGGTCGTCCTCGACGAGCACGACGAGGCCCACCAGCAGGAGCAGACCCCGACGTGGCACGCTCGCGACGTGGCCATCGAGCGGGCCCGCCGGGCGGCGGTTCCATGCGTGCTCACGAGCCCGTGCCCGTCCCTGGAGGCACTGGCCTGGGGCGACCTGCACCCCGCCGACCGCGTCCGGGATCGGGCGGGGTGGCCGCCGGTCGAGGTGGTCGACCGACGCGACGAAGACCCGCGTCGCGCCGGGCTGTTCTCGGATCCGCTGGTCCGGCTGCTGCGCTCCGATCGCCGGGTGCTGTGCGTCCTGAACCGCACCGGGCGGGCCAAGCTCCTCGCCTGCGTCGCCTGCGGTGAGCTGGCCCGCTGCGCCCGGTGCGAGGCCGCCGTGCACCAACCCGACCAAGACCTCCACTGCCCCCGTTGCGCCGCCGAGCGGCCTCCGCTGTGCCTGGCCTGCGGGGCCAGCCGGTTCAAGAACGCCCGGGCCGGCGTCACGCGGGTGCGGGAGGAGGTGGAGGCCCTGGTGGGCGAGCCCGTGACGGAGCTGACGTCCTCCACGGACGCCGACGTCCCCCTGACGCGCGTGGTGGTCGGTACCGAGGCCGTCCTCCGCCGCATCGACCGGGCCGACGCCGTCGCCTTCCTCGACCTCGACCAGGAGCTCCTCGCGACGCGGTTCCGGGCCGTCGAGCAGGCGCTCGCACTGGTGGCTCGCGCGGCGAGGGTGGTGGCGGCGTCGGGGCCCGCCTCGGCCCGGGCGTCCGGCACCCTGTTGCTCCAGACGCGGTCACCCGACCACGAGGTCGTGCAGGCCGCCGTCCGGGCCGACGTCAGCAGGGTGGCGGAGGCGGAGCTGGCCCGGCGACGGCTCCTCCGCTTCCCGCCGTGCAGCGCGCTGGCAGAGGTGTCGGGTGCGGTCGCGCCCACCTTCGTGAGCGCCCTCGGCCGGCCCGACGGCGTGGAGGTGGCCGAGATCGCCCCCGGCCGTTGGCTCCTCCGGGCGGACGACCACCGCTCGCTGGCCGACCTCCTCGCCGGGGTGAAGCGGCCGCCGGGTCGCCTGCGCCTCGAGGTCGACCCGCTCCGGGTGTGAGTCGGGCGCCCTGGCCGAGGGCTCAGTAGGTGGTGGGTGACCACGGTGCGCTGGGGGTGGCGAGCAGCGCACCGAGCCGGTCTGCCCCCCCGGGGCGCTCCTCGTCCAACCAGCCGGCCTCGTTGAGGCGGCGCACGGGCTTCCCCCCGAGGAAGGCGGCTCCGAGCGTGCCGATCGGCAGGGTGACCTCAGCGGACGCCGACGTGCCGGTGACCTCCGATCCATCGGGTCCGAGCTCGAGGCGCCAACGCCCGGCGGCGTAGCCGAGCGGGTCGACGACCTCGACCACCACGGCGTCGCCGACCGCACGGCGATGGTCGCGGAAGGCTCCCGGCAGGTCGAGGATGCGAGCCCAGATGCAGTCGAAGCGGTCGACGGCCACGGCCGCCCGCCCGTCCCCGAGGAGGAACGGCAGCGGGTCGTCCACCGCCCTGTTGCCCGCCCGAACGGTGCGCACCCAGTCGATCTCGCAGAGGTGGCGCCAGAGCTCACGCTCCGCCTCGGGCGTGGCGCCGACCAGCAGCGTCACGTCGGCCGTCGCCGCCGGTCGGTTGCGGTGCCAGCCGCCGTCCACCTCGTAGGCGACGGCTCCAGCGACGACGCCGGCGTCGTCCCGCCAGACCGCCCCCCGTCGCTGCCCAGCGTCTGGCGGCTGCCCCGGCTGAGGGCGCACGCCGGCGAAGACGTCCCACGCCGCGGGCTCACGCCGGATCGCCCCCGGGGTGCGGGCCCGACGCTCCTCGTGGCAGGCCTCGAGTGACGGGCGGAGGACGTCCGGCAGCACCAGCTCGATGGCGCCGGTGGCCGGGGTGCGGAACCGCGCCGTCCCGGCGTCGATCTCGAAGCCGCAGGCGTCGATGGCCGGGCCGTAGCCGTAGCGACCGTAGATCTCCCACTCGGCCGCGACCAGCAGGGCGACGGGGGTCTGCTCGTCGGCGATCGCTCGGAGCTGGGCCCGCATCATGCGGTCGAGGTGACCCTGTCGACGATGGGTGGGGAGCACGGCGACGGCCGTCACGCCGGCGGCCGCCACCTCCCCGCCGGGCACCCGCAGCTCGGAGGCGAAGTGCCGGGCCAGACCGACGAGGCGTCCTTCCGCGCTGAAGGCGCCGAAGGCACGGTCCGCCTCCATGATCTCGGCCCATCCCTGGCTCACGTCGTCGGAGATCGAACCGAGCATCCCGTAGTTCACGACCCGGGAGGCCTCCACCTTCTCGTCCTCCCGCAGGGTACGCACGCTCGGCTCCGTCATGGCCGAACCGTAGGGGAGGGATGGTTCGCTGGCTGGCGGGTTTCACTCCCCTTGGAGGAGCTCGACCACCCCTGCCGCCGGACCTCGAAGCAGGCGATGGACGCCGCGGTGGCGACGTTCAGGGACCCGACCCGGCCCAGGAGCGGGAGGAAGGCCACCACATCGCAGGCCTCCAGCACCGTCGAGGAGAGGCCGCGGTCCTCGTGCCCCACCACCACGCAGGTGGCCGCCCCGAGGGCGAGCTCGTGGAGGGCGACGGCTCCGTCGGCCAGCTCGATGGCGACGACCTGGTAGCCGGCCTGGCGAGCCGCGTCGATGGCGCCCACCGTGCGCTCCGCTCGATGGAAGGAGAGGTAGCGGTGGGTGCCGAGGGCCGTCTTGCCCACCTTGGCGTCGTCCGGCGGCGGTGTGCGCCCGGCCAGCCAGACGTCGTCGGCCCGAAGGGCGGCGGCCGTCCGGATGATGGCACCGACGTTGAACGGCCCCTGCACGTCGTCGAGCACCAGGCCGAGGCGGCCCACGGTTCGCCGCCGCCAGTCCCGGTGGAGCCGCTTCATGCCGGTGCCGTCGAGCTGCTTCACGGCCGCCGCACCTGGAGGAGTCGGTACCCCGCACGCGACCCGAGACGCTCCGTCGGCCAGCCCGCTCCACCCAGCCAGCGCTGCAGCGAGTCCGCGCCGAGGTGCTTCTGCACGACGAGGACGGCGGCACCGTCCGGGGTGAGGCGGCGCAGCCACGTCCCGAGGAGCTCGTGGAGGGCGGGCTTGCCGATGCGGATGGGTGGGTTGGACCAGAGCAGGTCCACCGCCAGTTCGGCGGGGGTGTCGTCGGCCGAGGTGACGTGCAGGTTGGCCAGCCCGAGCTCGGCGGCGTTCAGCCGGCACAGGTCGATCGCGCGGGCGTTTACGTCGACACCCCACACATCGGCGGCCGGCGCCCGCGCCGCCATGGTGCAGGCGATGGCGCCGTACCCGCACCCGAGGTCCACGAAGGTCCCCCGACCCGGAGGCGAGGGCGCTTCCAGGAGCAGGTACTTCGTTCCGGCATCGATGCGATCGGCCGAGAAGACTCCGCGATCGGTCGTCAGGGTCAGCGACCGGTCGGGCAGGTCCAGGCGCACGGAGCCGCGCTTCGACGGGGAGGTGGGGGCGGTGTCGAAGTAGTGACCACCGGGCTCACCCATGGCGGCAACCTACCGGTAGCCTTGCGTGGGTGAGCTCGCCCTACGAGATCCGCATGATCGGCGACCCCGTGCTGCGCCAGCGGGCATCTGAGGTCACCGACATCGACGGGAAGCTGGTGCGGCTGGCCGACGACATGTTGACCACCATGTACGACGCTCCGGGGCTGGGGCTGGCCGCTCCGCAGGTGGGCGTGCAGAAGCGGGTCTTCGTGTACGACGTCGGCGACGGCCCGCAGGTGGTCGTCAACCCAGAGGTGCGCGAGAGCCGCGGGGAGTGGGCCTACGACGAGGGGTGCCTGTCGATCCCTGGGCTGGCGTTCGAGCTCGTGCGCCCCAAGGAGCTGCACCTCGTCGGCTACGACCTCGACGGCAACGAGCTCTCCGTCGACGCGGACGAGCTCCTCGCCCGTTGCTTCCAGCACGAGCTCGACCACCTCGACGGGGTGCTCTTCATCGAGCGGCTCGACGTCGCTGATCGCAAGGCGGCCATGAAGATCATCCGGGAGCAGAAGCTGTCGGCCGCCGATCTCGCCGATGCCGAGGTCCGGGCGGACACCTCGTCACGCGGCGGCTTCAGCCTCCGCTGACCACGTCCTGTTGACGCTCGCGCCCCCACCCTCCGGACCGGTCGCGCGCGTCGTCTTCCTCGGCACGCCGGTGCTGGCGGTGCCACCCCTGCGCGCGCTGGTGGAGGCGAGGATCGACGTCGTCCTCGTGGTCTCGCAACCGGATCGCCGCCGCGGCCGGGGGATGGCCCTGAGCCCCTCGCCTGTGAAGGCCGCGGCCCTCGAGCTGGGCCTGCCCGTCACCGACCGGGTGGACGATGCCCTCGACGTCGATGCGCAGCTGGGCGTGGTGGTGGCCTTCGGGCGCATGATCCGTCCTCCCGTCCTGGCCGTCCTCCCAATGGTGAACCTCCACTTCTCGCTGCTGCCGCGCTGGCGGGGCGCCGCCCCGGTGGAGCGGGCGATCCTGGCCGGCGACGGGCGCACCGGCGTCGATCTCATGGCGGTAGAGGAGGGCCTCGACACCGGCGGCATCTACGGCCGGACCGAGGTGGCCATCGGGCATGACGAGACGCTCGACGAGCTGCGGGGCCGCTTGGTCGAGGCCGGTACCCGGCTGTTGATCGGTCACCTGCAGCGGGGGCTCGTTGACCCCGAGCCCCAATCGGGCGTGCCGTCCCACGCCGCCAAGATCGATGCCGACGACCTCCACCTGGACTGGACCCGGCCGGCGCTCGATGTGCACCGGCGAGTGCGCCTCGGCGGCGCGTGGACCACCCACAAGGGTCGCCGCCTCAAGGTGTGGCGCACCCACGTCCCACCCGTCGGGGAGGGTCCGGTGGTCGTCGCCGGAGATGGGCCGGTGGAGCTCGCTGAGGTGCAACCTGAGGGCAAGGCCCGCATGTCGGCCGCCGCGTGGGCCAACGGAGCCCGGTGGCAGCCGGGCGAGGGGTTGGGATCGTGACCGTTGGCGCCCGTGAGCTGGCCCTGGACGCCCTCGACCGGATCGACCGGGACGGCGCCTACGCCAACCTGCTCCTGCCCGAGCTGCTCGGCCGGAGCGGGCTGGAACCTCGCGACCGGCACTTCACGACGGAGCTGGTGTACGGCACGACGCGGATGCGGCGGGCCTGTGACTTCCTGGTCGACCGCTTCCTCACGCGCGACCTCGATCTCCGGGTTCGCAACGCCCTGCGCCTCGGCGCCTACCAGCTGCACATGCTCGGCATGCCGCCGCACGCCGCGGTGGGGGAGACGGTGGAGGTGGCGCCCAAGGCCGCCCGAGGGCTGGTCAACGCCGTGCTCCGCAAGGTGGCCGATCACCCGGTCGTCTGGCCCGACGACGCCACCCGCCTCAGCTACCCGGACTGGGTCGTCGAGGCGCTGACGGCAGATCTCGGGGCCGACGCCGCCATGGCCGCCCTCGAGATCATGAACACGGCGCCACCGGTCACCGCGCGCGCCGACGGATACGTCCAGGACCGCGCTTCGCAGTGGGTCGCCGAAGCCGTGGGAGCCCAGGCCGGCGACCGGGTGGCCGACCTGTGCGCCGCCCCCGGCGGGAAGGCCACGATGCTGGCCGCCACCGGAGCGACGGTCGTGGCCGCCGACATCCGCAAGGGCCGCATCGGCCTGGTCCGCGGCAACGCACCCGACCTGCCCGTCCTCGTGGCCGATGCCGCCCATCCGCCGTTCCCCCCGGCCTCGTTCGATCGCGTCCTGGTGGATGCGCCGTGCTCCGGGCTCGGCACCCTCCGCCGCCGCCCCGATGCCCGGTGGCGGATCGACGCCGCCTCACCGGTCCGTCTGGCGGCGGTGCAACGAACCCTGGTCGATGCTGCGGTTCCCCTCCTGCGTCCCGGTGGCGTGCTCGTGTACTCGGTCTGCACGCTCACCGGCGAGGAGAGCTGCGGCATCGACGACCACCTGGCCGCCGAGCATCCGGAGCTCGAGCCCATCGCTCCCCCGGGCGAGTCGTGGCACCCCCACGGCCGCGGTGCCCTGCTGCTCCCGCAGGTTGCGGACACCGACGGCATGTACCTCCTTCGCCTCCGGCGCCCCTGACCCTGACCGGCCAGGGGTGAGCGGCCGGGCAGACTGCTGACGTGAAGCTGCGCGCGAAGGTCGTCACCGTGTCGGACGGGGTCGTGGCAGGCACGCGGGAGGATCGGTCGGGAGCGGCGCTGGACGCCCACCTGGTGGCGCACGGGTTCGAGGTCGTCGAGCGGATCCTGACCGCAGATGGCGCCGAGGCGGTGGCCCACGCGCTGCGCGGGGCATGCCGGGGCTTCGCGGGCCTGGTCGTCACCACGGGAGGCACCGGCTTCGGCCCACGTGACCTGACGCCGGAGGGGACGCGCTCGGTGCTGGAGCGAGAGGCGCCCGGCCTGGCCGAGGCCATGCGGCTGGTGAGCCCGCTCGGGCGCCTGTCCCGGGCGACGGCAGGCACGCTCGGCGCCTGCCTGGTGCTGAACGCGCCCGGATCGACCTCGGGCTGCATCGAGACGCTCGATGCCGTGCTCGACGTGGTGCCGCACGCCCTCGACCTGCTGGCGGGGGGGCATCCCCACTAGGACGGATGTCACTAGAACTAGAACGTGTTCTAGTTGTACGCTCCGCTCCACAACTGAGCAAACCCTCGCGGGGTTGGGTGGAAGTCCCGACCGGCAGTGAAGCCTGCGAACCTCCTCACCACCAGTGGGGCGGCCGATCCGGTGAGATCCCGGAGCCGACGGTGAGAGTCCGGATGGGAGCGGGGACGGAACGTGATCGACCCGGTCGCTCGCGCTCGTCGTCCGCGCGCGCGGCCCCGCTGGCCCCCGGAGACGACATGACCGCCGCAGCCGACATCGAGCGCATGACCCGAGCTCTGCAGCTGGCCGCGTCGGTGCGCACCTCGACGCCGCCGAACCCGTGGGTCGGGTGCGTCATCGAGGCGCTCGACGGCACCGTGCACGAGGGTGCCACGCAACCCGTGGGAGGTCCGCATGCGGAAGCCGTGGCGCTGTCGACCACCGCCGACGTGCGGGGCGGTACCGCGTGGACCACCCTCGAGCCGTGCGCCCACCACGGGCGGACCCCGCCGTGCGCCGACGCCCTGGTCGCCGCCGGCGTGGCACGCGTGGTCGTAGCCCTCGAGGATCCTGATCCTCGGGTGGCCGGCCAGGGGATCCACCGGTTGCGGGATGCGGGGATCGTCGTGGACGTCGGGGTCGGGGCGGAGTCAGCCGCCGCCCTGCTGGCGCCCTACCTCGTGCAACGCCGCACCGGCCGGCCGTACGTCGTGCTGAAGCTGGCCGCCAGCCTCGACGGGCGGACGGCGGCCCCCGACGGCTCCAGCCGGTGGATCACCGGCGCCGAGGCTCGCGCCGACGCTCACGCCCTACGAGCCGAGAGCGACGTCGTCCTCGTCGGCGCCGGCACCGTGCGGGCCGACGACCCATCGCTGACCGTGCGCGACGCCCCCGCCCCCCGAGGTGATCCCATCCGAATGGTGCTGGGAGCGGCGCCGGCCGGCGCGCGGGTCCACCCGTGCCTCGAGCACACGGGTGACCTCGGCGAGGTGCTCGACGAGCTGGGCTCTGCCGGGCACCTGCAGGTACTGGTCGAAGGCGGGGCGACGGTCGCCCACGCCTTCCATGCTGGCGGGCTGGTGGACCGCTACGTCCTCTACCTCGCCCCGGCCCTCTTCGGTGGCGACGACGCCACCGGCCTCTTCCGGGGGGCCGGCGCCGCGTCCATCGACGATGTCTGGCGCGGGCGGATCAGCGCGGTCAGCCGTCTCGGCGACGACCTCAGGATCGACCTCGACCCGAAGGGAGCAGGCTGATGTTCACCGGCATCGTGGAGGAGCTCGGCACGGTGGTGTCGCGCGAGGGACCCCGGCTGCGGATCGGCGCCACCCTCGTGCTCGACGATGTGGCGCTGGGTGCCTCGATCGCGGTCAACGGCACCTGCCTCACCGTCGTCGGCTGGGACGTCGCGGAGGGCTGGTGGGAGGCCGACGTCGTCGACGAGTCCTACGACCGCACTGCCCTCGGTGCCCTCGAACCGGGGCACCGGGTCAACCTGGAGCGACCGGTGCGACTGAGCGACCGGCTGGGTGGCCACCTCGTCCAGGGTCACGTCGACGGCGTCGGAGAGATCGTGGTGGCGGCGCCCGATCTGCAGGTGCGCTCCGACCTCAGCCTGCTGCGCTACGTCGTGGAGAAGGGGTCGATCACCGTCGACGGGATCAGCCTCACGGTCGTCGCCACCTTGCCCGACGGGTTCACCGTCGCCGTCATCCCGCACACCGTCGAGGTCACCACCCTGGGTCAGAAGGGACCCGGCGATCAGGTGAACCTCGAGGTCGACATCACCGCCAAGTACGTCGAACGACTGCTCTCCTGGAAGGATGCCTGACATGCCCTTTGCGGCCATCGAGGATGCCATAGCGGCCTACGCCCGAGGGGAGATCCTCGTGGTGGTCGACGACGAGGATCGGGAGAACGAGGGCGATCTCATCCAGGCGGCCGAGTTCGCCACCCCGGAGAGCATCGCCTTCTTCCTGCACCACACCTCCGGCTACCTGTGTGCGCCGATCACTCCCGAGCGAGCCACAGAGCTCGACCTCCCGATGATGGTGGCGAACAACACGGAGAGCCAGCGGACCGCGTTCCTGATCACGGTGGACTACCGCCACGACACCTCCACCGGCATCTCTGCCTACGACCGCTGCGCCACGGTGAAGGCGCTGTGCGATCCGGCCACCCGGCCCGGCGACCTGGCCCGGCCCGGGCACATCAACCCCCTCATGGCTCGCGAAGGCGGCGTCCTGAAGCGGGCGGGCCACACCGAGGCCACCATCGACCTGTGCCGCATGGCAGGCCTCTACCCGGCCGGTCTCCTCTGCGAGATCGTCGACGACGACAAGACCGACATGGCGCGGGTGCCGGAGCTCGAGCGGTTCGCGGCCAAGCACGACCTCCTGATGATCTCCATCGCCGATCTCGTCCGCTACCGGCGCCAGAACGAGAAGTTGGTACGCCGCATCGCCGAAGCCCGGATCCCCACCCGCTGGGGTGACTTCACGTGCTACGCCTACGAGTCCCTGCTCGACGGGGAGCAGCACGTGGCCATGGTGAAGGGCGCCGTAGCCGGTGAGGACGACGTCCTCGTTCGGGTGCACAGCGAGTGCCTCACGGGTGACGTGTTCGGCTCGCTGCGCTGCGACTGCGGTGTGCAGCTCGACTCCGCCATGCAGATCGTGGCCGAGGCGGGCCGCGGCGTGGTGGTGTACCTCCGCGGCCACGAGGGTCGTGGCATCGGCATCGGCCACAAGATCGCCGCCTACGGGCTCCAGGAGCAGGGGCGCGACACGGTCGACGCCAACCTCGATCTCGGCCTCCCCGAGGACAGCCGAGAGTACGGCATCGGCGCCCAGATCCTCGTCGACCTGGGCATCACCACCATGCGCCTCAACACCAACAACCCCTCCAAGCGGGGCGGCCTGGAGGGCTTCGGGCTGGAGATCACCGAGCGGATCCCGTCCGTGGTGTCGATCAACCCGGAGAACATCGCCTACCTCCGAACCAAGCGGGAGCGCATGGGCCACCTCCTCGAGGGCCTGGACGACGTCCTGTGACGACGGGGGACAAGGGCGCGGCCCCGCCGGTCGGTCTCGACGGGGTCGGGCTGCGGATCGGCGTGGTGCGGGCTCGCTGGAACTCGCCCATCGTCGAGCGGCTGGCCGAAGGCGTCGGTCGAGGGCTGTCGGGCCTCGGTGTGCGCCCCGCCGACGTCGTGGACGAGACGGTGCCGGGCAGCTTCGAGCTCCCGATGGGGGCCCACATCCTGGCGTCGTCGGGACGCGTCGATGCTGTCATCTGCCTGGGCTCGGTGATCAGGGGCGAGACCTCCCACTACGAGCTCGTGGCCGGTGAGGCGGCGGCCGGCATCCAACAGGTGCAGCTCAGCACCGGTGTGCCCGTGGCCTTCGGCATCCTCACCACGGAGGACGAAGCCCAGGCGCGGGCCCGCTCGGAGGGCGCCGGCGGCCACAACGTGGGGGAGGACGCCGCCGTGGTCGCCGTCGAGATGGCCCGCCTGGCCGAGCGCCACCGCCGCTTCTGACGCCCCGTCAGATCCCGCGGTACGGTGCGCCGGTCATCCGATCCAGGGGGATCCATTGCTCCGTCGCACCACCGCCATCGCCGCGGTCGCACTCGCCGTCCTGGCCAGCTGCGGCTCGGATGACGACACGGCTGATCCATCGTCCACGACGACCACCCCCGAGGTCGAGTCGACCACGTCGACGGCTCCACCCGAACCGCTCGTGATCTTGGTGACCAACGACGACGGGATCGGGGCGCCGGGCATCGACGCGCTCGTCAACATCCTCGCCGAGCTGGAGGAGGTGGAGCTGGTCGTGGTGGCGCCGGCCGAGAACCAGAGCGGGACCTCCGACAGGACGACCCCCGGTGGCGCGTCCTACAGCGCCGGTGCCACGGCGAGCGGCGTGGAGGGGACGGCGGTGGCCGGCTTCCCCGCTGACACCATCGCCGTGGCGCTCGACGAGCTCGGCCTCGAACCCGACGTCGTCGTGTCCGGCATCAACGAGGGGCAGAACACCGGCCCGCTCGCCTTCATCTCGGGCACGGTCGGGGCCGCCCGCACCGCCGCCCGGCGAGGTATACCAGCGGTGGCGGGCAGCGCGGGCCTGGGCGAGGGGGCCGACTACGCCTCGGCCGTCGCCTTCGTGGTCGAGTGGATCGAGGAGCATCGTGCGGAGCTTCTCAGCGGCGGCGCCGCCACCGACACGATCACCAGCTTCAACGTGCTGGACTGCACCGCAGGCGACCCGAAGGGCGACGTGCTGGAGGTGGCCCTCGCCTCTGCCTTCCTCGAGGGAGTGGAGCCCTTCACCAGCGACTGCACCCTCGAGCCGGCGACCGCGCCGACAGATGACGTCGCGGCGCTGGCGGCCGGGTTCGCCGCCGAGACCCAGGTGCCCCTCGAAGCCCCCGTGGCCTCAAGCTGATCGGTTTCCGAGCGGTGCCGGTCACCACCTACCCTCCCTGTCGTGCTGCGCCTCGTGCTCCCCAAGGGATCGTTGGAGAAGGCCACCCTCGAGCTCTTCGAGGCGGCAGATCTCCGGGTGGAGCGCTCGTCGAGCGTCGAGTACAAGGCCACCATCGACGATCCTCGCATCGACGAGGTGCGCATCCTGCGCCCCCAGGAGATCCCGACCTACGTGGCCGAAGGCCTCTTCGACCTCGGCATCGCCGGGCGGGACTGGGTGGAGGAGACCGGTAGCGACGTCGAGATCCTCGGGGAGCTTCGCTACTCGAAGGCCTCGAGCCGGCCGTTCAGGATCGTGCTCGGCGTGCCCCAGGACTCGCCGTACGCCTCCGTGACCGACCTGCCCCAGGGCGTCAAGGTGGCCAGCGAGTACCCGGAGCTGGCCCGTCGGTACTTCGCCGAGCACGGGATCGAGGCGGACATCCGACTCTCGTACGGCGCCACCGAGGCCAAGGTGCCCGACATCGTCGACTGCATCGTGGACGGCACGGAGACTGGGCGGGCGCTGCGGGCGGCCGGCCTGAAGATCATCGGGGACGTGCTGGTCAGCTACACGGCGCTCGTGGCCAACCGCGCGGCGGTGGCCGACCCCGACAAGCAGCACGCCATGCAGCAGATCAAGACGCTGCTGGACGGGGTGATGGAGGCGCGCAGCAAGGTGCTGGTGAAGCTGAACGTCGCGCCCGGCGACCTCGACGCGGTCATCACCCTCCTTCCCTCGATGAAGTCGCCCACCGTGTCGCAGCTCTTCGGCGACGGTGGCTTCGCGGTGGAGACGGTCGTGGCCAAGGACACCATCAACACCCTGATCCCCGCGCTCAAGGATGCGGGCGCCAGCGACATCATCGAGCTGCCGTTGGCAAAGATCGTCCACTGATGGACGGTCGGGTGGCCTCCTTCGACGAACCGCGCGGCCTGGGCACGGTCCTGGCGACCGACGGCTCGGCCTATCCCTTCCACTGCACCGCCTTGCTGAACGGCACGCGCTCGGTGGACGAGGGGACTGCGGTCACCTTCGAGGTGCGGCCGGCCGGCCTGGGCCGTTGGGAGGCGACCCGCATCGCCGATGCAGACGGCTAGGCGCTGACCCGCATCCAGTCCGCACCCGCCTCGCGCACCTCATCGGTGTGTGCCGATGGTGCTACCGCGCGGGGTCTCCGTCTCCTGTGGGCCGGTCGCGCACCTCGAGGTAGGCGGCCCGCAGCTGGGCCAGCGCCTCCCGAAGCGTGGGCTCGGCATCGCCCAGGCGCCCCTCGAGCCCCTCCACGATGGCGGTCAAGGCATCGATGGCCAGGCCGGCCTCCGCCAGCTGGGGGGGCTGGGCGGTGAGGTGGATGGCAGCCAGCTCGTAGATCCCCATGGCGTGGTTGGCGATCACCACGGAGGCCGGCGCCGCCAGGAGCTCGCGACGCACCTGCTCCATCTCCGCCTGCATGGTCTCGAGCTCGGCCGCCTCGTCAGAGGACAGCGCCGGGGGTGGTTCGCCGCCCGGCGGACCCACCGGGTGGTCGCCGCCCGGCGTCCAGAGGCTCATCCTGCGATCGGCTGGGTTGTGGCGGGTCGGGACATGGCCGTACCCTACGTGCCACAACTGCATCGGGAAGCGGGGCTCGCCCCCACCCGGCCACCGCACGGTGCGCCGGGTCGACCAACCTCCACGCCGAGAGCCTGCTCTCGTCGTGCTGGCGGCCGTCGGCATCCTCCGACGTCCGCCATCGTCGTTCTTCGGCGGCGGACGACGGGCAGCCAGACCCGCCCCGCGCACAGGAGGTAGCAGCGCCTACATGAACAGGATTTCGCGATAGCCACCCCGCCGGCCAACAGCGAACCCCGGATCAACGACAGGATCCGGGCTCGAGAGGTCCGACTGGTGGGTCACGACGGGCAGCAGATCGGCATCAAGCCGTTGCCCGAAGCCCTCGCCCTTGCCCGGGAGCTCGATCTCGACCTGGTCGAGGTCGCCGCCCAGGCGAACCCACCCGTGTGTCGCATCATGGACTACGGCAAGTTCAAGTACGAGGCGGCTCAGAAGGCCAAGGAATCTCGTCGCAAGACCAGCAACGTCGTCATCAAGGAGATGAAGTACCGCCCGAAGATCGGAGGGGGCGACTTCGACACCAAGACCCGCAAGGTGGAGCACTTCCTCGCGGAGGGCCACAAGGTCAAGGTCACGCTGACCTTCCGAGGTCGTGAGAACCAACATCCAGAGCTCGGCCGCAAGGTCCTCGACCAGGTCGAGGCGGCGGTGAAGGACGTGGGTCGAGTCGAGATCTTCCCTCGCATCGATGGCCGCAACATGACGATGGTGCTCGCACCGGACAAGCGGGCACAGGCGGCCAAGCAGAAAGCCGATGCCCTGGCAGCGGCCGAGGCCGACGGCGAGGCTCCCGAGCCGCTCACCGCCATCCCCAGCACCGAGACCATCCCGATCGAAGCCCCCGAAGCACCACGAGCACCTGAAGCCAGCGATGAGACCGAAGCGATCGAACCGATCGTCGAGACCGAAGACGTCACCGAGACGGACGGCGAGCCCACCGAGGGCTGATCCGCCGCTCCGCCCGACCGAGAGAGACACCAATGCCCAAGATGAAGACGCACCGAGGCGCCAAGAAGCGCTTCAAGGTGACCGGCACCGGCAAGTTGCGCCGCCTGCAGGTGAACACCAAGCACGGCATGGAGAAGCGGCCCTCGAAGCGCATGCGGCGCCTCACGGGCGAGACCAGTGTCGCCCCTGGCGATGCCGCCCGGATCAAGCGGATGCTCGGCCGCTAGGCCTGCACCAGAGGAGGAACTGACATGGCACGGGTCAAGCGCGCCGTCCACTCGAAGAAGAAGCGCAGAGCCACGCTCGAGCGCGCCCAGGGATACTACGGCAACAAGAGCCGGTCCTACAAGGCCGCCAACGAGGCCGTCATGCACGCCGGTCGGTACGCCTTCCGGGACCGTCGGGCGCGCAAGGGCGACTTCCGGTCGCTGTGGATCCAACGGATCAACGCGGCGTGCCGGGAGAACGGCACCAGCTACAGCCGGTTCATCGCCGGCCTTCGCCTCGCCGAGATCGAGGTGGACCGCAAGGTCCTCGCCGACCTCGCCGTGCGGGAGCCGGCTGCGTTCACTGCTCTGGTCCAGGCGGCCACGCTCGCCTCGGCCGAGGAGAGCGCCTGAACCACGCCCGGGGGCCCGTCGGCCCCCGGCATCCAAGTGTGCAGCGACTGCGGCGCCTCTCGGGGCGTCGCAGTGCGCGCCTCGAGGAGGGGGCGTTCGTCATCGACGGGCCCATCCTCCTGCGAGAAGCCCTCCGGGCGGGCGTGCGCATCGACGAGGTGTTCGTGACGCCATCGGCCGATGAGGCCACGGTGGCCGCCGCCGTCGCGGTGGGCGCCATCGTGCACGAGGTGGCCCCCGACGTGCTGGCGAGGGCGGTGGACACCACCACGCCCCACGGCATGGCCGCCATCGCAGGCCGGGTGGAGGTGGCGCTCGATGTCGCCCTCCAGGCGGCGGGGACGGGCCCGCTCACCCTGGTGCTCGTCGATGTGGCGGATCCGGGCAACGCCGGCACGTTGCTGCGGGCCGCGGAGGCGGCGGGAGCGGCGGCGGTACTGTTCTGCGGGAGCTCGGTCGACCCGAGCAACGGGAAGTGCGTCAGGGCATCGGCGGGGGCCCTGTTCCACGTGCCGGTGGCGAGCGGGGGCGAGACGATGGCGGTGCTTGAGCAGCTGGGCCGGCAAGGAGTCCGGACGGCTGCCGCGGCCGTGGACGGCGGGCAGCCGTACGACGAAGCCGATCTCACGGGTCCGGTGGCCGTCGTCGTCGGCAGCGAGGCCCATGGGTTGTCGGAGCGGGTGCTGGCGGTCGTTGATGACCGCCTGAGCATTCCGATGGTCGGCCGCTCGGAGTCCCTCAACGTGGCCATGGCGGGCTCGGTGCTGTGCTTCGAGGCGCTCCGCCAGCGTCGGCGGACGGGCCCGTGATCGAGATCGCCATCGACCTCCTTCCTGACGCCGTCCTCGTCCTGGACGACGCCCTCACCTTGGTAGCGCTGAACACGGCGGCCCAGGTGGTGCTGGGGGCCGACCCCCTCGCCTTCATCGGTCAGCCCGTCGGCGATGCCTTTGAGGTGCGCAGCGGGGGCGGAGCACCGGCGCTGCGAACGGGGCTTCCCCCTTCGGAGGGGCAGGTCGACCTGGTGTTCCGGCGGCCCGATGGCACGGACGTTCCGGTGACCGCCACGATCGGTGCGGGCACCGGCACGACCGTCCTGGCGCTGCGTCCCGCAGGCGAGCGCAGCGGGATCGCCATCATCTCCACGGTCTCCCACGAGCTCCGCAGTCCGCTGACATCGGTGAAGGGCTACACCTCGCTCATGCTCAACCGGTGGGACCGGCTGAAGGACGAGCAGAAGCGGACGATGCTCGAGCAAGTGCACCACGACGCCGATCGCGTCACCCGCCTCGTCACCGAGCTCCTCGACATCAGCCGCCTGGAGACGGGCCGGCTCGTCCTGCGGCGACAGATGGTCGACCTGCCGTCCCTCGCGGCGTCGGTGGTCGAGAAGGTCGGGCTGGGCATCCCCGAGCTCGATTGCAGCACGTCGTTCCCGGACGGCTTCCCCCACGTCTACGCCGATCCCGACAAGGTCGAACAGGTGCTCACGAACCTGGTCGAGAACGCTGCCAAGTACGGGAGCTCGAAGGCCATGAAGGTGGTCGGCTCGGAGCGCGCAGGATCAGTCGCGGTGGCCGTCCGGGACACAGGCGAGGGCATCCCGCCCGAGGACCTTCCCCGGGTGTTCACCAAGTTCTTCCGACGAAACCATGGCCGTCCCACCGGTACGGGGCTCGGGCTCTGGATCAGCCAGGGCCTGGTCGAGGCCCACGGCGGCGAGCTGACCGCCACCTCGGTGCTCGGGGACGGCAGCACGTTCTGCTTCACGCTCCCGACCGGCGCCTTCGAGCGGGTGATGGGCGAGGTGGTGGTGGCCACGCAACCGATTGGCGACGCCCCCGCGTGAGCGGGGAGCATTCGCAAGTGGCCGCCCTCGACGACATCGCCGCCCTCGAGGCCGATGCCGCCCCCCGCATCGGAGCGGTCACCACCCTTGATGCCCTTCGAGCGCTGGACCAGGAGCTGTTGGGCAAGCGATCAGCGCTGTCCTCCTTCAAGGCCCAGATGGGCGGCCTCGAGCCCGACGCCCGTCGCGAGGTCGGCGGCGCCCTCAACCGGGCGCGCAACGGGCTCGCCGCCGCCCTGACGGCCAAGCGGGCAGAGCTGGAGGCCGATGCCCGCCGTGTCCAGCTGCAGGCGGAGCGGCTCGACCTCACCGAGGTGCCGCCCGCCGCCGGCGCCGGCCACCTCCACCTGGTGACCCAGGCGATGGAGACCCTCGAGGATGTGTTCGTCGGGATGGGCTTCACCATCGCCGAGGGTCCAGAGGTGGAGACCGACTGGCACAACTTCGGCGCCCTCAACTTCCCGCCCGATCATCCGGCGCGCGACATGTACGACACCCTCTACGTCGAGATGGGCGAGCCCGGCTCCACCGTGCTTCGCACCCACACGTCGCCGGTCCAGGTGCGGGTGATGACCGCGCAGGAACCGCCGATCTACATGGTCATGCCGGGCCGGGTGTACCGGCAGGACACCCCCGATGCCACCCACATGCCCGTGTTCCACCAGATCGAGGGGCTGGTGATCGACCGGCACATCACCTTCGCCGACCTGGCGGGCACCCTCGATGCCTTCACCAAGGCCTTCTTCGGCGGCGACTTCACGTCGCGGCTGCGCCCCTCGTACTTCCCGTTCACGGAGCCCTCGGCCGAGTTCGACATCCAGCGTCCGGACGGCTCCTGGCTGGAGCTGGGCGGCTGCGGCATGGTGCACCCGAACGTCCTCACCAGCTGCGGGATCGATCCCGAGGAGTGGCAGGGCTTCGCCTTCGGCTTCGGTCTCGATCGCCTGGGCGCCAGCGCCCACGGCGTCGAGGACCTGCGTGACCTCTTCACCAACGACATCCGCTTCCTGAGCCAGTTCTAGGTGCCTACCGGATGAAGGTCCTCCTCTCCTGGCTGCGCGACTTCGCCCCCTTCAAGGGCGACCCGGTCGCGCTCGGCGAGGAATTGAGCGACCTCGGCATGGCGGTGGAGTCGCTCGAGCGCCTCGGCGAGGGCCTCGAGGGGATCGTGGTGGCCCGGGTCCTCGAGACCCGCTCCGTCGAAGGCGCCAACAAGATCCACCAGGTCATCGTGGACGCCGGGGACGGGCAGCCCCTCGAGATCGGCTGCGGAGCCTTCAACATGACCGCCGGCGACCTCGTGCCGTTGGCCACGATCGGGACGGTCATGCCGAGCGGCATGGAGATCGGTCGTCGCAAGATGGCGGGCGTCTGGTCCCACGGGATGCTGTGCTCGGCCAGCGAGCTCGGCCTCGGGGACGACCACGCCGGCATCTTCATCCTCCCGGCCCACCTGGAGCCGGGCACGCCGTTCACCGACGCGATGGGCATCGAGGCCGACGTCCTCTACGACCTCGAGATCAATCCGAACCGCCCCGATGCCATGTCGATCGCCGGGGTAGCGCGCGATCTGGCCGCCCGCCTGCGGCTGCCCTTCACGTTGCCCGACCCGTCGTCGGCCTCGGTGCCGGCCGACCGGGTCGAGGGCGTGTCCGTCGAGATCCTCGACCCCGACCGCTGCGGGCTGTTCGAGGCCCGGGTGCTTCGCGGCATCACCGTCGGACCGGGGGATGCCCGGCGGGCCACCCGGCTGGCGCTGATGGGGATGCGGTCGATCAGCAACGTGGTCGACGTCTCCAACTACGTGATGCTCGAGCTGGGGCAGCCAAACCACCCCTACGACCTGGCCAAGGTGGCCGGCCCGGGGTTTCGGATCCGGGTGGCCAGAAAGGGTGAGGTG
>JBDSUN010000268.1:0-3837 GCA_039927735.1 Acidimicrobiales bacterium
GGACGTGGCCTTCGAGGTCATCGGCCTCGGCCCCACCATCGAGCAGACCATCAACATGACCCGCAACGGCGGCGAGGCGATCCTCGTCGGCGTGCCCCGCCTGGACGTCATGCTGAACCTCAACGCCGCCTTCACCTTCCTCTACCTGGCCAAGACGGTGAAGGGGTGCTGGTACGGGTCGGCCAACGTCCGGGAGGACGTCCCGAAGCTGATCCAGCTCTACAAGGATGGCAAGCTCAAGCTCGAGGAGCTCGTCTCCCGGGAGATCGGCGTGGACGGTGTGAACGAGGCCTTCACCGCCATGCAGCAGGGCGAGGTCGCCCGCTCGCTCATCACGCACACGCACTGAGACGCAACGGGGATCCCGGCCTACGCTCAGCGAGTGGCCACCCGCCCCCACTCTGCTCGGCTGCCCGCCGCCCGCCGCCGCCAGCAGCTGCTGGATGTGGCCTTGGTCGTGTTCGGGGAGCAGGGGTTCCACCCGGCGTCCATGAACGACGTGGCCGAGGCCGCTGGGGTGACGAAACCGGTGCTCTACCAGCACTTTCGCTCCAAGCGGGACCTGTACCGGGAGGTGCTCACCGACGTGGGCGCCCACCTCCTCGACGCCATCACCAAGGCCACCACCGCCGCCCAGTCGCCCCACGAGCAGGTCGAGCTCGGCTTCATCGCCTACTTCCGCTTCGTGGAGGCCAACGAGGCGGCCTTCCGGGTGCTCTTCGGCGGCGGCACTCGCCGCGACGAGGAGTTCGCGGCCCAGGTCGCGGAGGTAGAGGGCGCCATCGCTGAGGCCATCGCCACCCTCATCGACGTCGAGGGCCTGACCGGCGCGCAGCGGCGCCAGCTCGCCCATGGCCTGGTGGGGCTGGCGGAGGGCACGAGCCGAGTCTGGATGGCGGAGGGAGCCGAGGAGCCGGCGGAGGATCTGGCCCGGCTCCTGGCCGACCTGGCATGGCGGGGCCTGCGCGGCGTACGCGGCGTCTGAGCCGGCCGGCCGGGCTCGTCAGAGGCGTTCAGCGCGCAGAGCGCTGCGGCGTACCTTGCCGGCGTCGTCCCGGAGGGGCTGGTCGACCACCTCGATGGAGCGGGGCAGCTTGTAGCGCACGAGCCGCTCGCGCAGGTGGGCGAAGACGGCGTCGACGTCGAGGGATCCGTCCGCCTCGACGATGGCGTGCACCCGGCTGCCGAGGTCGTCGTCGGGCAGGCCGATGACCGCGCACGAACGCACCTCGGGATGCTCCTGGAGGGCCGCCTCCACCTCGGCCGGATAGATGTTGGAGCCACCACTCAGGATCATGTCGGTGAGGCGGTCGCCCAGGTAGAGGAAGCCATCGTCATCGAGCCAGCCCACGTCTCCGAGCGACTCCCATCCGCCTTCACGGGTCCGGGCCTCGGCGCCGACGTAGCGGTAGCTGGGCGTTGTGCGGGTGACCGACCGCAGCCACACCTCACCCTGTTCACCGGCTGGCAGGGGCGCACCGGACGCATCTGCGATGAGCACCGTGCCCTCGGCAGGTCGACCTACCGAGCCCCGATGCTCGAGCCACTCGGCGCCCGTGATGATGGTGGCGGCCTGCGCCTCGGTGCCGCCGTAGAGCTCCCAGATCTTCTCCGGTCCCAGCCAGTCGATCCATGCGTCCTTGAGCCATGGCGGGCAGGGCTCGGCGAGGTGCCACACGAAGCGCAGCGACGACACGTCGAAGCGCTCCCGCACCTCGATGGGCAGCCGCCAGATGCGCTTCATCATGGTGGGGACGAGGTAGACGACGTCCACGGCGTGCCCGTCGATGGCGGCGAGGGTGGCCTCGGCATCGAAGCGCGGCAGCACCACCAGGTGGGCTCCGCCCAGGAGCGCCGTGCACCCCCAGACGATGGGACCGTTGTGGTACATCGGCCCCGGCATCAGCAGGCAACCGCCCGGGTCGACGCCGAGGGTGGGGCGGGCCTCGTCGTCCAGGGTCGCAGGGTCTCCGGCCACGATGAGCTTCGGCCGACCGGTGGAGCCACCGGACGTTGGGGCCTTCCACGCCGGCGACACGGCGTCGAGCAGCGGGCCGTCCTCGATGGAGGGGTGCGGCACGTGGCCGATCGGCAGCGCCGCGCGTCCTGGCACCAACTCAGGTTCGACACCGACCACGACCTTGGCATCGGCCAGCTCCACGATGGCCTGCAGCTCGCCCGCCGGGAGCCGGGAGGACACCGGCTGCGGGATGGCCCCGAGCTTCCAACAGGCCGCCGCCGTCACGAACCACTCGACCGAGTTCGGCAGCGCGATGGTGACCATGTCGCCGAGCTGCACGCCGCGCCCCTGGAGGTCGCGTGCCAGCTGGTTGGCGGCCGCCTCGAACCCCGCCCGGGTGATCGACTCCTCCCCGCAGGTGATCGAGATCCGGGCCGGGTCGGCGGTGGCCAGGTCCGTGATCCGCTGCGCATACGAGACGACGGCCATGCGGTCCCGGACCGTACTTCCCGAGATCAGCCGTGGTTGGCGAGGACCTCTTGCCAGCGCTGCGGGCTGACGTGGGCCGGCTGCGTGGTGGACATGAAGTCGCTGAGCAGCGAGCCGAGGAGCTCTGGGCGCTCGATGGGGAGGAAGTGGCCGGCGCCCTCGACGATCTCGAGCCGACTGCCGGGCATGAGCTCGTGGGCGATGTGGGCGTGGTCGACGGGGATCACCTGGTCTCGGTCGCCCCACACGATGAGCGTCGGGATCTCGTGGGCGAGGTAGAGGCGGTCGCGGGCGCTGACGCGCTGACCGGACAGATCGATGACGGCTCGGATCGTGTGGATGAAGGCGCGCTGCGCCTTGCGGTCGGTGAGGCGAGCCCACGCGGTCCAGACCTCCCCGACGAACGGGTCGGCCCGCACCCCGAAGCGGCTGAAGGCGCTGCCGATGGACCCGACGAAGGAGTGGATCTGCGGGGCGAGCACCAACGGGAGGATGAACTCGGTGCCTGGCACGCTGAGCGCCCGGAGCAGCACGCTCACCTCCTTGCCGAGCCCGCCGCTGCCCAGGAGCACGAGGCGCTCGGCCATCTGCGGGAACTGGTAGGCGAACTGCATGGCGATGCCGCCACCGAGGCTGTGGCCGACGACCGTCGCCCGCTCGTGGCCGAGCACGCCCAGCAGATCCCGCACGCCCGATGCGTAGGCCCCGAGGCTGTAGTCGCCGCGCGGCTTGGCCGACTCACCGTGGCCGAGAAGGTCGGGGGCGATGACGGTGAAGTGTTCGGAGAGCAGCGGCATCACGGGCACCCAGGTGCCCGAGCTCCCGGCGATGCCGTGAATCATCACCAGCACCGGCCCGGAACCGGCCTGCCGGTAGGCGACATCGTGGCCGTGCACCTTCGTCCAGCGTGTGGTGGCGGCCTCGCGAGCCAGCTCGCTGTGGGAAGGGCCGAGGCCGGGCAGCGGGAGCACCTTCGCCTTGGGTCGAGGATCCGTGGTGCGACGCGAACGACTGGTGGCCATGATCGAGTCAGGCTAGGTGGACCCCTCGAGCCCTGCCCAGCCACCGAGCAGCGTCATCGGTCACAGCTGTCGGTAGCGCGCCTCGGCGAACGAGTACAGCCCGTAGGCGATGATCCCGATCGAGGTGACCGCGAGCATCACCTGGCCGTAGGTCTGCTGGGCGATCACCTTGAGGGTGCCGTCGAGCCCCTTCGCCTGCTCAGGGTCGAAGTCGATGGCGGCCTTGACGAGCAAGAAGCCGGCCACCCCGAACACCAGGCCCCGGGCGGCCATGCCGACGGTGCCGAGCACGTCGATGATCGTGCCCTCCACCCGCCCCATGTCCGCGGTGTCGAGCCGCTTGTTGAACTTCTGGGCCAGCCCCCG
>JBDSUN010000269.1:0-5725 GCA_039927735.1 Acidimicrobiales bacterium
CCAGCGCCGCCTGCAAAGCGGTCACCACGAACCCGTTGGCGGAGAAGCTGGCTGGAGCCTCGGTGGTGGCCGCATCGAGCAGCGGCTTCCAACGCTGCCGGGCCTCGGCGTCGAGCAATGCGAGGCCGTCCCAGGCCCCGTCGAGCCGCTGTTCCCGGACGGCCCGGTCGATGGCCACGCACCACAGCACGCAGGCGTCGCCGGCGAGGGGGTCGGCATGGGTGAGGTCGGACACGGCCCGGGCGCTGGCCGCGAGGGCGGCGTCGTCGCCGAGGTGGGCCAGCGCCACGGGCCCCGTGCGCATGAGGCTGCCGTTGCCGGCGCTGCCGCGCGGGTTGCGGGCGAAGTGCTGGGCCGCGGCCGCAGTGAGCTCGCCCGGCCCACTCGCCCGGCCGAGGACCGAGCGGGTCTGGTTGCCGACGTCCTTCGGTCCGCCGGCGAACCACTCAAGGAACCCGGCGCCGACCTGCTCGAGGTCGAGCACACCCGTGGCGACGACCCGCAGGATGGCGTTGGCCATGGCGGTGTCGTCGGTCCACTCGCCAGGGGCGACGCCGAAAGGGCCACCACCGATCACGTCGATGTCGGGACCCGGCCGATCCTGGAACTCGTAGCCGGCGCCCAGGGCGTCGCCCACCGCGCCACCGAGGGCAACCCCGGCCACCCGATCGCTGAAGACCGGGCCGTTCACCTGTCCGCGCCCCAACGGTGGCCCGCCGCGCACTGGAACGCCGGATCGTCGCCGCGCACCATGCAGCCGCCGAGCGCCACCTCCTCGCGCTGAGCGGCCTCCATCAGCCCGTGGTCGGGGAGGCCATAGACGATGGGGATGCCGCGCTGCCCGCAGGTGGGGCAGGAGGAATCGGCGCGAGCGGTCATGTGGCTGTTGTACCCGCCTTCCGTGACGGGCGCCCTGGCGTGGCGTTCCGCTTCCGAATCGCCGGTCATACCCCCTGCGTACCGTCATTCTCATGGATGCGGAGCGGGCAAGAGACGAAGCATCGCCGGGATCTGACGGAGGGCCGATCCGGGTGCTCACCTCACCATTCCACGAACGGCGACCGCCCTGAGGTGGCGCGGGCCGCGCAGACACCCGTCATTCGGGTGCGATCGCTCGTCGGATGGATTGGTCGCGTTGGAGCTGTTCCGCCTGCGGCCAGCTACCGATCCTGCGGATGACGGTTGTCTCAGAGGGGGCGTCGGGACGGCCCTTGGTCCAGGCGCGGTAGTTGTTGATCGCCGTGGCGCCTGTCTCGTGGGCACATCGTGTGAGGGCGTCGAGGATCTCTGTGTCGGTCCAGCGGCGCTGCGGGCGTCGGGGGAATGCGGGCTGTTCGACGAGCGCGCAGTGCCAGGCGTAGCGGAGTCGGATGGCGGGGTTACGCCGTCCCTCGGCAGTGGCGGGGAGGACGGTGGCGTGGTCGAGGACGGCGTTGATGGCGAGTCGCTGGTCGGGGGTGTCGAGCTGGTCCCAGCGGTCGTGGAGGTGTTGGGGGTTGGAGCCGGTGAGGAGGTGCAGGGCGGGGGAGCGGAGGCGGCGTCGCAGGCGGTGGAGGCGGCTACGAAGTTTGGTGAGGGCGATGAGGTAGTCGTGGCGGTCGATGAGGTGGCGGTAGTAGCGGTCGAGGGTGAGTTCGTGGAGGCGCTGGTTGGTGTCGGCGATGGCGTCGAGGAGGACGATCTCTTCGTCGGGGCCGTAGTGGGGGCGTCCGAGCTCGTGGCCGAACATGACGTCGAGGCGTTCGAACAGGGCGTCGGTGACGGCTTCGTCGGCGCGGGCCATGCGGATGGACACGCCTTGGCAGCCGAGTGGTTCGCCGGGGCAGATGTAGATGCGGGGCCGGTCGTTGTGGTTGTAGGTGGTGCTGGAGCGCATGGTGCCGCCGCAGATGCCGCAGCGTAGGAGCCCGCGGGTGAGGAGACCTCTGGGGGCTTGGCGGTACTGGCGGCGGTCGGGGTGGTTGAGGGCTTCGCGGGCCCGGGCGTGGGTGAGGCGATCGACGATGGCGGGGAGGGTGCCGCGGCTGACCACTTCGCCGAGGTAGTTGATGTCGCCGACGATCCGGTCGGAGAGGAGGATTGCTCTGAGGCCGCTGGTGTTGAAGTTGCGGCCGGTGACGGTGGTGACGCCGCGGGCGGTGTAGTCCTTGGCGATGGAGTAGCAGGACTCTCCGGCGATCACCCGGTCGGCTGCCTCGCGGATGAGGTCGGCTTCGTGGCCGATGATGGTGAGGCGGTCTCGGGTGTAGCCGAAGCCGCGTTGGCTGGCGTTCGGGGGGAGGCCGCTGTGGACCCGTTGGGCGTAGCGGGCGCGGAGGCGTAGCCCGCTGGTGGCCGATTCCATGGAGGCCATGGCGATGAGCACCCTCACCATGGCGAGTCCGAACTCCGAGGACGTGTCGATCGGTTCGGTGGCGGACACGACGGCGACGCCGGCTTCTTCGGCCAGGGCCCAGAACGCTTCGAACTCGACGGGCCGGCGGACGAGCCGGTCCAGCTTCCAGACGACCACGATGTCGATGTCGCCGCAGACCACGGCCTTGCGGAGCTCGATGAAGGCGGGCCGTTCGTCGCCGCTGTAGGCCGAGATGTCGACGTCCTCGAAGGCCCGGTCGACGTCCCACCCGCGTATCTCACAGAGCTGGCGGCAGGACATCTCTTGGCGGGAGGTGGCGGTCTGCTCGCCGGTCGGGTCGTGGGAGATCCGGGTGTAGATCGCTGCGCGCATCGACTACCTCCGTGGTTGTCACCGCATCAGACACCTCAACGGCCGGGCGTGCATCTCGTTGACACGGACCCTCTCATCATGAGATGAATCATCTCATGAACGGAATGGGTGGCTCGGGTCGGGAGGCCCAGAAGCGGGCCACCCGGGAGCGCATCGTCCGGGCGGTGGCCGAACTGGTGGCCGACGGCCACCCTGCGGCCGTGTCGGTCCCGGCCGTGGCGGAACGCGCCGGGGTCGGGGTCGCCACCGTCTACCGGTACTTCCCGACCAAAGAAGCGCTGCTGGATGCTTCGGCGATGGTGCTGGGTGACGACGCCAAGCTCACCTCGCTGGAGGACTTCCCCCAGTCCTTCGCTGAGGTCACCACCATCCTCCCCGACCAGTTCGAGGCCATCGCCCGGCAGATCCCCCTGACCCGCAATCAGCTCGCCTCGCCGCTGGGCCGGCAGCTCCGCCAACGGCGCTGGCAAGCCAAACAACAAGCGATGACCGTGGCGCTGCGCGGCAGTGGCATCGACCCCGACTCCGAGCCCGGCCGCCGCTTCGCTGCCATCGCCGATGTCCTCACCTCATCGACCGCGGTGCTTGAGCTCCACGACAAGGCCGGCATCCCGATCGACGAAGCCGCCAACCACGTCCTGTGGGCCCTGGCCGTCCTCGAACGCGCCACCCACCGCGCCAGCACCCGCAACACCAAGGAGCCCCAATGACCGTCACCGCGACCCCGGTGTTCACCGCACCCGGCCAGGGGGCCTGGATGTCGCTGCGCGACCACTTCCCCCGGGCGGTCACACCCGAGTACGCCCGGCTCCTCACCACCGCGATGCGCGACGGGGAGGCGGTCCCGATGGCGGCCTACGGGCTACCGGTGAAGTCCCTCATGGTCGGCCTCGTCCACGGCCACGTCTACATCACCCCCGAGCCCCTCATCGGCAAGCCCTCCAGCGCCCTCCCCCCAGCACCGTTGCTGTGGCTCGCCGCCCGCCTCGTCCCCGCCTTCCGCCGACGAACCAAGGCCGCGCAACGCACCCTCATCGAGCGTCCATGGCGGGCCGACGCCAAGCGCTGGTACGCCACCGAACGCCAGGGATGGATCGACAGCAACCGGGCCCTGCAGGCCGTTACCCCCGAAGACCTCGACGACGCCGCCCTCGTCGAGCACCTCAGCGAGGTGCGGGCCCACGCCACCGCCGGCTACCGACGCCACTTCGAGCTGCACGGCCCGGACCTCATGCCCACCGGCCTGCTCCTGGCCTGCTGCGACGACTGGGGGATCGGCCCGGACCTGGTCCTGCCGGTGCTGGCCGGGTCATCGCCGGCCTCGATGGGTCAGGGCCCCGAACTGGACGCCCTCCGCGCCGCCGTCGCCGCCAACGGGCCTACCGCCGACACCGTCGAAGCCCTGGCCGCCGTCGCCGGTCCCGAGCTCGACGCCTTCCTGGCCGACCACGGCCACCGCCTGGTCACCGGCTACGACCTCGACTCCCTGACCCTCGGTGAGCTCCCGACCCTTGTGGTGAGCCTGTCCCGACCGGCCGTTGTCCGTGCAGCGGCGGAGCAGGACGACTCGTACGCCACGCTCCGCCAGCGAGTACCCGACGCGCACCACGAAGAGCTCGACACCCTCGTCGCCGACGCCCGCGCCACCTTCGGCATCCGTGACGACAACGGCGCCCTGACCGGGGCCTGGCCCGTCGGGCTCCTCCGCCGGGCGATGCTCGCCGCCGGGCGTCGCCTGGCCGAAGGCAACACCCTGCGCGACCCGTCGCATGCGCTCGAGGCGACCGTCGACGAGCTCCAGACCCTCCTCACCGGCAGCACCGTGCCGACCGCTGACGAGGTCGCCAGCCGAGCCAAGGACCGCGCCGAACGATCCGAGCTGGTCCCGCCGCTGTCCCTCGGCCCGGACCTCGACATCCCCGTGTCGGTGCTCCCCGCACCGATGCGAGCGGTCTCCCGGGCGCAGCTCATCCTCAGGGACTCCTTCACCGCCGCCTACACCACCCGCGCCAAGCTCGAAGGCGACGGCATCGGCGGCACCGTCCACCAGGGCCGAGCCGTCGTGGCAGCCGATCCAGGCGATGCGCTCAGCCGCCTCGAACCCGGCGACGTGCTCGTCGCCTACGGCACCACCCCCGCCTACAACCTCGCCCTGTCGATCGCCGGCGCCGTCGTCGTCGAAGAAGGCGGCCTGTTGTCCCACGCGGCGGTCATCGCCCGTGAGCTGAACCTCCCCGCCGTCATCGGTGCCGCCGGATGCATGGACTCAATCCCCGACGGCGCCATGGTCGAAGTCGACGCCACCACCGGCCGCGTCCGGGTGCTCTGACCCGGCCCGCCGAAACGGCACCGTCGGATCCGGCATGCTCAGCGCATGACCCCGGAGACAGCGGTCAGAAACGCCCACGAGTGGTTCGAACAGAACAGCGGCTGGGCGCCCCCAGACGCAGGCACGATGGACGAGTGGCTAGCCGACGGCATGTGCCGTGCCCCTGACGACTGCGCCACCACACCTGACGGCTGGTGCGACCACGAACTCGCCTCCTGGAAGCTGATCCTCGACGCCCTGGTCTGAGACCTACCCTTCCGATGTCGCGTTCGAGGAGAGAGGACCCGGGATGTTCAAGCAGCTCACGCTCGCTGATGGCCGGCGCCTGGAGTACCGGGCCTCGGGGCCCGAAGGCGGGGTGCCTGTGGTCTTCCACCACGGCACGCCGGGGGCGGCGACACCGTTCCGGGCCTTCGAACGGGCCGCTCACGTCCGTGGGATGCGGGTCGTGACGTTCTCACGGGCGGGCTACGGCGGGTCGTCGAGGAAGGCGGCGCGTTCTGTGGTTGACGTCGTGGCTGACGTAGATGAGTTCGCCACCGCCCGAGCCGAGCGAACAGGGTCTCGTCGAGGCCCAGCGCGTCGACCTGACCGATGCGGTCGGGGTCTTCGACCAGCGGGGTCCCGTAGGCCACGACGGTGTCGTTGATCGTGTGCCAGTCGCAGCC
>JBDSUN010000270.1:0-3805 GCA_039927735.1 Acidimicrobiales bacterium
CTGCTCGGCGGCACCCGCCGGGAGCTCGAGCGCACCGTGGCGCAGCAGTTCCCGTTCCTGCCCGCCGGCTGCCACGTGCAGCTCGACCAGAAGGCCACCGAGATCGTCCTGCGCAGCCTGCGGGAGGCCATCCCGTCGCGCTGGCCGGCCAAGGTGGACGAGCTGCGCTCCCTGCGCCAGGTGCACCCCGACATCGACCTGGCCGGGTTCCTCGACGAGTCCGGCCTCGAGCTCGACGACGTCTACGACGGCGCCAAGTCCTGGTCCGACCTCCAAGCCGCCGCCGGCGCCCCCGTCCTGTCCGAGGGCCCGAGCGAGACCGAGCTGCGCCGAGCCGTCGGCCGTCTCCTGCACATTGACGACGAGCGCATCGCCACCTACCAGCACCTCCTCGCGGCGACGACGGCACCGACGGTCGACGAGATGCCCGAGCGGGAGCGACGCCTCGTCCGCATGCTCGTCGCCGCCGTCACCGGCCGCGCCATCACCAAGGACACCAGCCTCCAGGAGGCGCTCGAGCTCCTGTGGACCCACCCGCAGGTGCGGGCCGAGCTGGAGCAGCTCCTGGCCGTGCTCGACGCCCAGGTCGACCACCTCCACGCCCCCCTCGCCACCCACCCCGACGTGCCCCTGCAGGTGCACGGCCGCTACAGCCGCAACGAGATCCTGGCCGCTTTCGGCATCGGGACCGGCGCCAAGATCGCCGCCTGGCAGAGCGGCGTGTACGAGGCCAAGGACGCCAACGCCGAGCTGTTCGCCTTCACGCTCGACAAGAGCAGCGGCAGCTTCTCCCCCACCACCCGCTACCGCGACTACGCCATCAGCCGCACCCTCATCCACTGGGAGAGCCAGTCCATCACCCGAGCCGACAGCCCCACCGGCCTCCGCTACCGCCACCACGAACGAGACGGCCGCTCGATCATGCTCTTCACCCGCCTCCGAGCCGACGACCGAGCCTTCTGGTTCCTCGGCCCCGCCCGCTACCTCCGCCACGAAGGCGAAAAGCCCATGGCCATCACCTGGGAGCTGACGCACGCGCTGCCGGGCGACCTGTACGCGTCGTTCGCGGCCGCGGTGGGGTGACAGGACCGCGCACAAGTGCTTCGCGACAGAGTTGTCCTAGGCCGCCGAACCCCTCAGTCGACGCGGAGTCCCCGCCGCTGCCGTCGTCATCCTGCGCCGAGATAGCTGGTCTCTGGAGGAGCTCACTCGTGACGCTCACCTGTCGACGGCAGCGGATCCAGACCGAGCTTCTCTAGAAACACGTTGTGTTTAGCCATCGCATCGCGGACTTCCTTCTCGACTTCCAGCAGGCCTCGCGGGCTGCTCACATGAGCCACGGTAGTAGCGGTGCAGCGACTGCCTCAGAAGCGCCGTTGGGGACAGGGAGACGTTGCCACGGCACTTGCTCGGTCAGCCGCTGAGGCCAACCCTTGCGGCGAGGGCCTCGGGCCCGGCGAGGATGAGCTGGGACACCGCTCGGCTGATGCCGACGTAGAGGAGGGGGTCCTTCACGTCGGCGGTGGGTGAGGCGAGGATCACGCAGTCGGTCTCCAGGCCCTTGATGCGGTGGACGTTCTCGCAGGCCACCGTGACACCTCGGTCCTCCCAGCGGACCAGCTGGAGCTCCGTGCGCAGGTGGTCCCGCACCGCAGTGGAGAAAGGTGGCGACCACGATCTTGGCCGGGTCGCGCTCGTCGATCTCGAGGAGGTCCACCAGCCGGTCGTTCACCGCCGTCGTCACCTGGGGCAGGTCGTCGGCTGGGTGCCACTCCACCCCCAGGGCCTCGGGGCCGACCATCGGGGCCTTGGCGCCGTCGAGGTAACGGCGCAGGATGGTGGCGATCGGGTAGACGTTGCGACAGTTGTTGACCAGCTCGGCCACCGCCCAGCCATCCTCGGACGACGGGGCCCGGAAGCCGCGGTCGTAGAGGTTCTGGGCGTCGTCGGCCACCACCAGCATCCGCCGGGGCCCCTCCGGGTCGAGGAGCTGCTCGAGGAAGGCGAGCCACGCCGGGCTGAAGTCCTGGCCCTCGTCCACCACGACGGTGTCGAAGCGGTCGGTGATCAGGTGCCAGTACCGGTGGAGGTGAGCCACCGCCTGGGTGTTCCACCACTCGTGGTCGGCGTCGTCGGGCACGTCGATCGGCGGCATGCCGTCGAGCTCGAAGGCCACCCGGAGGAACGGGCCGATCACCAGGTCGGGGTCGTCGGAGAGGGTGCCGCGCATGGCGTCGGCGAGCGGGTCGTTGTAGCAGGTGAGCAGCACCCGCTCCTCCCGGTGGATGAGCGCCCGGCGGGCCCAGCCCATGGCCAGGCGGGTCTTGCCGGTGCCGGCCCGGCCGGCCACGAAGGCCCGGCGATTGCCGTCGAGCGTCTCGAGGGCGGCGACCTGGCTGGCGCACAGCTCGTCGAGCCGCTCTCGCACCGCTCGGGCGCGGGCCTCTGGGTCCCAGGCGAAGTCGAGATCGGGTCGCAGGGCCTGGACGATCGCTTCCACGTCGGCGCGGGTGAGCGGCCGATGCCGCCGCGAGGTCATCAGCGTCTCGATGGCGTCGCGCGGGTCCTCCAGCGCCATGACGGTGAGCAGCTGCGCCTCGTGCAGGTCCGCCGGAAGCGTGCCGTCGGCCTCGGTGGTGTTCGGGAGGGCCACCGCGTACTCGACGTCGATGCGGCTCAGCTCGTCCGAGGCCAACCGCAGCCGATCGCGCAGCGCATAGGCGTTGGTGCGGGCCTGGTCCATCGGCTGCGGCTCCATTCGGCTGCCGGCGTGGCACCACACCCCGTCCTTCACCTGCACCCGGTGCCCCTTCACCTCGATGTCGAGGATCCCCCACTCCTCGTGCACCAGCACCAGATCGAGCTGATAGTCCCGGTGACCCCGCAGGCCAACGTCGGGGGGGATCAGCCAACCATCGGTCAGCCGAAGGTCGGGAGCAGCACCTCGACCTCTACGCCCGGGCCGGCACGATAGGCATCGGAACGCTCGACGCCGACGGTGAGCTCCAGTTCAGCCCGCTCCCCCGCATCCGAACCCACCGCAACGCCGACAAGACCAAGTACCGCTGGTACAACGACCACCGCCTCCCGGAGCACCTCGGGTCAGGCGTGATCAGCATGCGCCTCCACGGCAACCCCAGCGACACCGCCCGGCACTTCAACCGCACCGAGAACGTCCGCCCCATCCCGCAGGACGACCCCGCCTTCCAGGAGCTCTTCCGCCGACGGAACGACGCCGAATCGATCAACCGCGGCCTCGACGACAGCCTCTGGCTCCGCCGGGCCCACAGCGTCGGCCATCGACGCCAGCTCCTCAACCTGCTGGGCTACGCCGTCATGGTGAACTCGCTGGCCATCGCCCGCGGCCGACCAGCCGTCCCAATCGCAGCCTGACAACCCCTGAGGCGACCCGCTGGCTCGCCCGGGCGCAACGGGGACTTCGACGCGCAGCGAGAGAGCCCACGGAGGCCCAAGAGCCCGATTCGCTGCACATGCGTCCCCACCAATCCGCCCCGCTAGGGTCGCGCTCTGCCCCCGGTCACCGGCCCAGGGGTTTTCTGCCAGGTTTCGTACATCCCCCGCCCTCGTAGCTCAGCGGATAGAGCATCGGCCTCCGGAGCCGTGTGCGCAGGTTCGAGTCCTGCCGAGGGCGCCCCCTGGAAACAGTCTCCCGGCTCGCATTCTACCTGGCATGCGACGGAGGGGACTCGCCGCCACTGACACCTAGTGACCATGAATTGCCGCCCCGTGTGGGAAGGCTGTGGGAAGTGGGCCAACGCCAGATCACCGTAGATTTGGTGCGTTG
>JBDSUN010000271.1:0-13305 GCA_039927735.1 Acidimicrobiales bacterium
CCGACGCACGCCGCCACCTGCGCGGGATCGATCGTCACCCCCAGGCGTCGGGCCATCCACCCGGCGGCCGCCTCCCGATAGGCGGCCGAGCCGATCGAGGGCGGGTAGCCGCGCTCGGCACCCGAGCGAGCCAGCGCTTCGACGACCACCTCGGGGGGCGGATCGCACGGCGTCCCGATGGACAGGTCGACGACCCCGCCCGGCAGCTCGGCGGCACGGCGCTTGAACGCGTCGAGGCGGTCGTAGGGGTACGGGGGCGGGACGAAGGGCTGGGCCACGTCAGGCGACCACGTACTCGAGGAACGGGCCGAGGGAGGCGTCGTCGAGGCGCACCCGCAGGCGCATGCCGTCGTCACCCGCTCGCTCGGACAGCACCTCCCCCTCCCGGTGGACAGCCGCCATCACGTCACCACGGTCGAAGGGAATGGACAGCTCCACGATGTTGGTCAGCGCCCGAAGGCGGGCCGCCACGGTCAGCAGGAGCTCCTCGACACCCTCCCCGGTGGTGGCGCTGAAGGCCACCGAGCCCTCGTGCACCTTGGCCAGTCGGCTGGCGTCGGAGGGCGAGAGGTCTGCCTTGTTGAAGGCGTAGAGCACCGGCACCTCGTCGGCGTCGATGTCGCGCAGCACCGTGCGCACCGCATCGATGTTGCCCTCCGGATCCAGCGCCGAGGAGTCGACGACGTGGACGAGCAGGTCGGCGTCGGCGGCGACCGACAGCGTGGAGCGGAAGGCCTCCACCAGCTGATGCGGCAGCTTCCGGATGAAGCCGACGGTGTCGGTGAGGAGCACCTTCTCGCCGCCGGGGAGGTCCAGGCGCCGGGTGGTGGCGTCCAGGGTGGCGAAGAGCCGGTCCTCCACCAGCGCGCCGGCCTCGGTGAGCCGGTTCAGCAGGGTGGACTTGCCGGCGTTCGTGTAGCCGACGATGGCGACGCGCTGAGTGCGGGCGCGGTGCTGGGCCTTGCGTTGCGTGGCGCGGTGCTTGGCGATCTCCCGCAGCTCGGCCTCGAGCTTGTGGATGCGCCGCTGGATGCGGCGGCGGTCGACCTCGAGCTGGGTCTCGCCCGGACCGCGCGTCCCGATGCGGGCCCCGCCGGCCGACTGGCCACCACCCTGCTGGGACAGCGCCACTCCCTTGCCCCGGATGCGGGGCAGCCGATAGCGGAGCAGCGCCAGCTCCACCTGCGCCTTGCCCTCCTGGCTGTGGGCGTTCTGGGCGAAGATGTCGAGGATCACCGCGGTGCGGTCGATGGCCGTCCGTCCGAGGAGCTTCTCCAGGTTGCGCTGCTGGGCCGGGGTGAGCTCGTTGTCGAAGACCACGGTGTCGCAGTCGGTCTCCAGGGCGATCTCGAGGAGCTCTTCGACCTTGCCCTTGCCGATGTAGGTGGGCGGATCCGGCGCCGCTCGCTTCTGCACCAGGCGGGCCACCTCGTCGGCGCCGGCGGTGTCGACCAGCTGTGAGAGCTCGTCGAGTCCGGCCTCGGTATCCTCCGCGCTGTGCGGCGGCAAGGTCACGCCGACGAGCACGATCTTCTCCCGAAAGGAGCGTTCGATCAGGGACAAGCGGGCACAGCTCCGATCACGGCCAGGGAACGTCGATGACGGCGACGGAGGCGACGTCACCCGTGAGCAGGACAGGTTCACCGAGCGCGATCACGACGGCGCCGCCAGGCATGGCGACCGTGACCTCCGGACCGCAGCGCCCCCACTCGTGCGCCGCCGCCGCCACGGCGCAGGCGCCGGTGCCACAGGCGAGGGTGGGCCCAACGCCTCGCTCGTAGACGACCATCTCCAGGTCGTCGGCGGCGGAGCTGGCCAGCAGGATCTCGACGTTGGCGCCACCGGGGGTGGCGCCGTCGATGCTTCGACCGATGGCGATCAGGTCCTCGGGAGCGGGGGCTTCGTTCGGTGTCCACTCGAGCACCACGTGCGGGTTGCCGACCTCGACGCGCAGGGCGCGGCCGATGCGGTCACCCAGCCACTCCGGTTCCGGACCCACCACCTTGGCCTGGCCCATCTCCACGCTCATGCGGTGTGCAGCGGGCGAGGCGGTGGAGACCACGGTCACTGTCCGCACCCCGGCATCGGTGGCGACCCGCAGCGCCGGCGGCTCGGCGGATCCGGACTGGAACACGGCCTGGGCCAGGCAGCGGATGCCGTTGCCGCTCATCTCGGCCAGCGAGCCGTCGGCGTTGTGCAGGCGCATGGTCACGTCGGCATCACCGGCTCCGGCCGTGCCCACGAGCAGGCCGTCGGCCCCCAGCCCGGTCCGCCGCTCGCAGAGAGCGACAGCCATCTCCGCCGACACCGGCTGGGTGCCGTCGAGGTCGAGCAGGACCAAGAAGTCGTTGCCCAGACCATGGTGCTTGGTGAGGCGCATGTGCGATCAGCCTAGGACCGCGGCCAGATCGTCCACGAGGGGGTTGTCGTCGATGGCGACATCCAGCCACGTGATCCTCGGGTCGCGCCGGAACCACGCCCACTGCCGGCGGGCGAAGCGGCCGGTTCGCCTGACCGCGAGGTCGAGGGCAGCATCGAGCGTGCCGCCGCCGTCGAGGTGCTCGCCCAGCTCCCTGTAGCCGAGGGCCTGGGCGGCGGTGCGGGAGACACCATGGGGATCCGCCCGCAGGGCGATCACCTCGTGCAGGAAGCCGTCCGCCATCTGCTGCCGGAAGCGATCCACGATGCGGGCTCGTAGCTCAGCGCCATCGCGCCGGAGCCCGACCATGGCGAACGACGTCGGCGGATGGGCATCGACCCCGGGCCCGAAGCTGGAGAACGCCCGCCCGCTGCCAAGGGTCACCTCCAGAGCACGAAGGATCCGCCGTCGGTTCCCGGGCTCCATGCGTCCCGCCGCCACCGGATCGAGCTCGCGCAGTCGCTCGTGGAGGGCGGCCGTGTCCGAGTCGCCCTCGAGGATGCGCCGGACGTCGGCGAACTGCCGCGGGATCTCGAGGTCGTCCACCACCGCCTGCACGTAGAGCCCGGTCCCGCCCACGAGGAGGGCACGGCGCCCACGCGCCTCGATGTCGGCGATGGCGGCCTGGGCCCGGCGCTGGAACCAGGCGACGGTGCCATCCTCCCACGGCTCCAGCAGATCGAGGAGGTGGTGCGGCACCTCGGCTCGCTCAGCAAGGGACGGCTTGGCGGTGCCGATGTCCATGCGGCGGTAGACCTGCATGGAGTCGACCGAGATCAGCTCCCAGCTCGGATCCCGCCGCGCCAGCTCCATCGCCAGCTCCGACTTCCCCGATGCCGTGGCCCCGACGAGCACGGCGTGGCCGTTCGGGGCCGTCAACCGACCAGCAGAGGCAGGCGCGTCTTGTGGGCGGCGCCAGCCGTGACCTCCACCAGCTCCCCGCGCAGGTGATGGGGAGCCGCCCCCGTGACCAGGACGGTTGCGTAGCTCCCGGGTCGGATGGCTTCGGCGGGGAAGTGGAGCAGCTTGTTCTGCCGGGTGCGGCCGGTGAGGACGGTGGGGTCCTTGCGGGACGGGCCCTCCACCAGCACCTCCTCCGTGCGCCCGATGCGTGCCTCGTGCTTGGCCAGAGCGGAGCGCTCCACCACGATGTGGAGGCGGTCGAAGCGCTCGGCCACCACGTCGGCGGGCACGAAGTCGGCGTGCCGATCGGCCGCTTCGGTGCCGGGTCGGGGGCTGTAGATGACGGTGTAGGCGCTGTCGTAGGCCGCCTGCGCCGCAACCTCGAGGGTGCGCTCGAAGTCGTCATCGGTCTCGCCGGGGAAGCCCACGATGATGTCGGTGGTGACGGCCAGGTCGTCGATCCCGGCTCGTGCATCGGCGAGGCGCTCCAGGTAGCGGTCGGCGGTGTAGCCGCGGTGCATGGCGGCTAGCACCCGATCGCTGCCGGACTGCAGCGGCAGGTGGAGGTGCTCGCACACCGCCGGCGTCTCGGCCATGGCGGCGATGGTCTCGGGCCGCAGGTCCTTGGGGTGCGGGCTGGTGTAGCGCACCCGACGGATCCCCTCCACCGCGCCCACCTCACGAAGGAGCAGATCGAAGAGCGGGCGCACCCGGCCACCTCCGCCGGCCTGGCGGGCGGCGAGGGCGAGGTCGCGGCCGTAGCTGTTCACGTTCTGGCCGAGCAAGGTCACCTCGGTGACGCCGAGCTGGGCAGCCTGTCGGACCTCGTCAGCGATCTGCTCGAGCGGGCGACTGATCTCCTTGCCCCGCACGGCGGGCACGATGCAGAACGCACAGCTGTTGTCGCAGCCGATCTGGATCGTCACCCAGCCTGACCACGGCACCTCTCGACGCACCGGCAGGGCGGAGGGGAAGGCGTCGTGATCCTCGGCGACCGTCTCCTCCAGGATCTCGACGATGGAGTGGCCGGCCTCGATCACCTCGTGGAGGAGGGCGGCGGCACGATGCACGTTGTGGGTGCCCAGCACGACGTCGACATAGGGAGCTCGGTCGGTGACGGCCTCCCGGTCCTTCTGGGCAAGGCACCCGGCCACCATGAGCTGCATCCCGGGCTTGCGGTCCTTCACGGACTTCAGGTGACCGAGGGTGCCGTAGAGCTTGTTGTCGGCGTTCTCCCGGATGCAGCAGGTGTTGAGGACGACGACGTCGGCGTCCTCCGCGGAGGTGGTCTCCACCAGCCCATCGGCCAGGAGCTGGCCGGCGATGCGCTCCGAGTCGTGCTCGTTCATCTGGCACCCGAAGGTGCGCAGGAAGAAGCGGCGGGGCTCGGTCACGCGCTCAGGGTACCGAGGGCCGGCCGGGCGATCCCTCTTCCGATTCTGGTCGGACCCGAGAGAGACCGCCCGGCCCCACCAAGCCTCAGTCGTCGAGGCTGATGGGCAGGTCGTCGGGATCGAGCTCGAGCACCTCGGCTTCGGCGCTATCGGCATCGACGTCGACACCCAGCTGCACCCGGATCCGCTCGGAGATCTCGATCATGATCTCCGGGTTGTCGTGGAGGAACTCCTTGGCCTTCTCCCGACCCTGGCCGAGCTGCTCGCCCTCGTAGGTGTACCAAGCGCCCGACTTCTTCACGATGTCGTTGTCGACACCGATGTCGAGCACCCCACCCTCCCGGCTCACACCCTTCCCGTACATGATGTCGAACTCCGCTTGGCGAAAAGGCGGAGCGCAGTTCGAGATGACCACGTCGTCGGCAACGAAGGTGTGGTGCTCGCCCACCTCGATGTCGTAGATCGGCAGCCACTCCGAGGGAAGCACCTCGACGACCTTGTCGTACCAGACCTCCTCGGCAAGGACCTCCTGCAGAAAGCCACTGTCGAGGCCATCCGCCAGCCGCGCGAGCCGATCCCGCCGCAGGCGGGAGGTGCCGAGCACCTGCTTGAGCCCACCCTTCGGGTCGCCCGCGGACGAACCGACGAGCGATGCTGCTAGCTCAGCGGTGATGCCACGCCCCCGCAGGTACGCGAGCACCGGCTCGGTCTGCACGGTCGGCAGGTAGTCTCGCTGCGAGCCGCGGGGTCCCTTGAGGGCCGGTGCGGCCAGCTCTGCGGCGAGGACCTCGGACTTGCGACCCAGCGACGGCATCGCTTCGGAGAACCGTCGAACGTTGTCGACACCGGAGATCCTCGTCTCCCAGCAGATCCGCTTGCCTTGGATCTTGCGCCCGTTCACGATGCTCGGCCGCTTGGTGGTGGGGTCATAGCTCCGGACCGAACTTCCAATGCCCCAGCGGAGCAGCAGCCAGTGGATCTGATGGGCCAGCTGCTCAGAGGTGGTGGTAAAGCCAACTCGCACTCCGCCCGTCCGCTCCCTGGTGACGTGCCCGTCGCTGGCCCAGATGCCGAACAAGAGGTTGGCCACGACATCGGCGGACACGGCGGGGGCGAAGAGCTCCGCCGGGATCCGCTTCTCCCACGCCAGATGACCGTCGATGCCCGCCCAGCGCACCAGCTTCAAGACGCCATTGCGCTCACCCTTGCGATGCGAGAGGGCGTAGTCGTAGCCCCGACCTCGGGCATGCGCATCGCAACCGAGGTCGCCAGCGATTCGAGCCACGTCGGCCACGTACTCGTCATCCACGTTGATGAAGCTCACCGGCGTCTTGCCGCCGACGTAGCCGTCGCCGATGAGGTAGCCGAGCAGGCGGGCATGGTCCGGCGAAACGGGTTCGGCGTCACCGAACCCCAGGAAGGACCGCGGTCGGGCCAGACGATCGCCGACCGCCAGCTCGCCCGCCTCGCGCCACCCGGTGTCGGTCATCACCTTGTGGTCGGGGGTGACCCGCAGGATCGTGCCGTCGCGGAGCTTCAGGCCGATGACCTCGGCCTCACCCTGGTCGAAGCGCTGGGTGATGGGACGGACGTGAAGGCCGCCGATCTTGTCGGAGGCAACGACGTGGGAGCCCTCGTTCCGCTCGACGATGTCCTCGATGCGGTGGGTCAGCCCGGTGGTGGGGTCGAACACCTGCGTTCCCGCCGCCACGCACTTGTTCTTGACGACCTTGACGCGGGTGCGGTTCCCGACCACCTCGACGCCGTCCTTGATGGACTCGATGCGCCGGATGTCGAGCCGGACCGAGCTGTAGAACTTCAGCGCTCGACCACCCGGAGTGGTCTCAGGACTACCAAACATCACCCCGATCTTCTCTCGGAGCTGGTTGATGAAGATGCAGATGGTGTCGGTCTTGTTGAGGTTGGCCGTCAGCTTGCGCAGGGCCTGGGACATGAGGCGGGCCTGGAGGCCGACGTGGGTGTCACCCATGTCGCCCTCGATCTCGGCGCGCGGGGTGAGGGCGGCCACCGAGTCGATCACCACGACGTCGATGGCGCCGGAGCGCACGAGCATGTCGGTGATCTCCAGCGCCTGCTCCCCCGTGTCGGGCTGGGAGATGAGCAGCTCGTCGACGTCCACCCCGATGGCCCGGGCGTAGATCGGGTCCATGGCGTGCTCGGCGTCGACGTAGGCGCAGATGCCGCCCAGTCGCTGCGCCTCGGCCACGACGTGCATGGCGAGGGTGGACTTGCCGGAGGACTCCGGACCGAAGATCTCGGTGACGCGCCCACGGGGCAACCCGCCGATGCCCAGGGCGAGGTCGAGGGCGAGGGCACCGGTGGGCACCGTGCCGATCGCCATGGATCCCTTCTCGCCCATCTTCATCACGGCACCCGTGCCGAACTGCTTCTCGATGCTGGCGAGGCTGAGCTCGAGGGCCTTCTGCTTGTCCTTGTTCTGTTCCACCTGGCGTCTCCTCTGCGTGCGTTTGGTCTCGATCTTGGGGGATGCCGTCGACCCTACGCAGGGGGTGTGACAACCCTGGCGGAGCGAACGACACGACTGTAGTTACGAACAGTCGTTCGATCAAGGACCCACCACGTCCCCAGCACGCGCGATGACGTGGCAGCGTGCTGTCCCATGGACGAGCTGCAGCACCTGTCACCGACCGCTTCTCCTGAGGATGTCCTCGGCGCGCTGAGCTCGGATGGCGCTGTCGTGATCGACGACCTGGCGCCGGCGGATGGGCTCGACCAGCTCAGCGCCGAGCTCGAGCCCTGGCTGGAGGCAACCCCCTACGGCGGCGAGGACTTCGCCGGCCGCGCCACCCGGCGTACCGGCGCCCTGGCCGCCCGCTGCCCCGCCGCGCGAGCGCTGTTGCAGCACCCGCTGATCCTCGGAGCCACCGCCGCCCTGCTGGCCGACAGCACCACCTTCCACGTGCACCTCACCCAGGCCATCTCCATCGGGCCGGGCCAGCCGGCACAGCCGATCCACCGTGACCAGTGGGCTTTCGACTTCTTCCCGTTCCCCGAGGGCTACGACGTGCAGCTCAACACGATCTGGGCCCTCACCAACTTCACCGAGGCCAACGGCGCCACCCGGGTCGTACCCGGCAGCCACCGGGGCGACGTCGACCGCCTCGGCCGCTTCGACCCCGCCGACACCGTCCCCGCCGAGATGAAGCGCGGGTCGGTCCTCGTCTACAGCGGCAGCGTCCATCACGGCGGCGGCGCCAACACCACCGACGACGAGGTCCGCATCGGCATCAACCTCACCTACGCGCGCTCCTGGCTGCGCCAGGAGGAGAACCAGTACCTGAGCGTGCCGCTCGAGGTGGCTCGCACGCTCGACGACGATCTCCTGCGCCTGCTGGGCTACGCGCGCGGCGCATACGCGCTCGGCTACGTCGACGACGGCCGCGACCCGCTCGACGTCGTCCGGGAACGTTCCGGCCAAGTCGGCTTCGGCGCCGGCTGAGCGCTCCGTCGATGGAGGAAGCAGACGTGCGCGCCGCGCTGGCAACGGTGGGCCTGGACGGTGGCCGGGTGACGCCAGTCCTCGGCGGGTGGGCCTCCTGGACCTTCGAGCTCGACGGGCGACGCATCGTGCGCTTCCCGCGCACCGACGGCATCGCCGACGCCACCCGTCGCGAGCTGGCTCTCCTCCCGGAGCTGGCCGGCCACCTCTCGTACCGGGTGCCCGAGCCGAGCCACATAGGCGAGTGGAACAGCCGGCCGTTCTTCGCCTACCGACTGATCCCAGGGCGCGGCATGCGGCCGACCGACTCGTCACCGTCGCTCCTCGACCAGCTGCGAGGCGGGCTGGCCGAGCTCCACTCGTTCCCGGTCGATCGGGCCGCCGAGCTGCTGGCCACGGGCCCGCCGGAGCAAGCGTGGCGCCGGCACTTCGAACGCCTGTGGCCCATCGTCGAAGAGCACGTGCTGCCGGTGATCGAGCCGTCGGTGGCCGACGACGTGCGGACCCGGTTCTCGGCCTTCGTCGCATGGGTCGACGACGTCCCCTCCTGCCTCGTGCACAACGACCTCGGTCTCGAGCACCTGCTCGTCGACCCCGACCGCGGCCACCTCACCGGCATCATCGACTTCGAGGCCGCCACGGTCGGCGACCCGGCCATCGACCTCGTCCCGCTGTGGGCCGCGATCGGCGCCGACGAGTTCGCGATGGTCGTGCAGGGACGCGACCTCGGCGACCGGTTGGAGGAACGACTTCACCTCTACCGGTGGATGGGCAGCGTCCACGCCATCATCTACGGCGTCACCCAGGGCGTAGAGGCCGAGCTGGTCAACGGCCGCCGAGAGCTGGCCTGCCGCATCGCAGCCGCGGCCGGCCGCTGAATCGGGATCAGGAGTAGCTCAGTCGAAGTCGGGGCGGCCTCTCGTCGAGCGCTTGAGCTCGCTGAAGTGGGGGTTGGAGCCCAGCGCCAGCACGGCGTCCCAGAGGTCGACGGCTTCCTGGCCCTTCGGGGCCTTGTTGATGACGGGGCCGAAGAAGCTGGGACCGTCGGGGGGCGTGAAGCTCAGCACCGGGGTGCCGATGTTGCCGCCGCAGCGGTCGAGGGCCTCCTGGGTCTCGAAGGCGATCAGCTCGTCGTGCTCAGCAGAGGTCTGGGCGGCTCCCAGTGCCACCGGGTAGCCGAGCTCGGTGAGGACGGCCTCGATGCCCGACGGCTCATCGAAGCTGGTAGCCGCCTGCTCGTGGTGGATCACCCGTCCAAGCACCGTGTAGAGCGGCAGCACCGCGTCGGGGCCGAGCTCCGTGCGCACGGCGGCCGCCACCCGCAGCAGCTCCAGGCCACGCGTGTGACCTCGTTCGTACCCGGGCGCGAAGTCCTTCTCGTAGTCGCGGTCCTTGTTCACCATGCGCAGCGAGATGAAGCGCCAGTCGACCTCCATCGGCCGTTCGTCGGTGACGTGCACGACCCAGCGAGAGGTCAGCCACGCCCACGGGCACACGGGATCCCAGAAGAACTCGAGGTCAGCCATGTCCCCGGTCTACCCGGCTCAGACCTCAACCCTCCTCGGTCCGTGCAGCCGAACCCGCTGACTGGGCTGGAGGCGGAGGCTGGGTGCTTGCGAGCACCTCGACTGCGCACCGGGGACCAGGTGCGGTGGCCAGGCGGCGGTCGGCGGTCACCATTGCGACGTCGAGGAGCTCCGCCAGCGCCACGTAGGCGGCGTCGCCAGCACATGCGTTGTGGCGCAACACGGGGGCTCAGACCAACCGGCGGCGGCGCCCGACCCAGGCGAGGCGGCTGAGCGCCAGCAGGATCAGCCCGACGATGAGGACCACCGCGGCCGAGCCCGACCAGGCCACGATGCCCTCGATGGCGTCGCCGAAGCGGCGGCGGGCGTCGTCCCAGGCGCCGCCGAGGCCGTCGTCGGGATCGGCCTGGACGTCGATGATCTCGGCGCCCGGCTCCCCCAGGGTGATGGCCAGGGTGGCGAACGAGGCCTGGTCCTCGAGCAGCTTCTGCTGGCCCTGCACGGTCTCGATCTCGATCTGAACGCCGGTGATGCGGTCCTGGACGGAGAGGATGTCGGGCACGTTGGACGCCTCGCTGAGCACCGTGGCCAGCCGGTCCCGGGTGGCCTGCAGGGCGGTGAGGCGGGCGGCCAGATCGGTGAACTGCGCCGTCACGTCCGTGCCCCTGGACGACCCACCCCGCACCTCGCCCAGCTCGCGCAGGTCGGCGAGGAGCGTGTCGAAGCTCTCCCCCGGCACCCGAACGGTGATCGAGCCGCTCGGCGAGTCGCCCGACTCGCTGGTGGTGGACTCGGCCACGTAGCCGCCGAGCCCGGTGGTCTGGGCGATGATCCGTTCGACGGTCCCGGCGAAGGTCCCCTCTCGCACCTCCAGGTCGAGCGACCCGGTCCGGATGATCCTGGCCCCGTCCGTGGGAGGGGCCGGCTGGGCCGGCCCACCGCCGGCCGACGGGACAGCGGCGGATCGGAGAGCTTCGGGGCGAGAGGCCAGATCGCCATCGGGCTCGCCCTCATCGAGGGGCGCCGCGTTCTCCACCAGCCTCTCGGCTTCGTCTGACCCGCCATCGGTGCCCGCCCCGGGCGCAACGTCGCCGCCGCCCTCCGCATCACCTGTGGCCTGGCCGGTCTCGGTGAAGCTCGAGGTGCCCTCGTCACCGGTCAGCGAGGCTCCGACCGCCACGACGGCGATGACGACGGCCGCCGCCGCTACCAGCTTCATGCGGGCTGGCGGGCGCCGCGCGGGTGTGACGCGGGCCTGGCTGGCCACCGCGTCGAGCAGCGCCTCGGGGCCACGGCCGGGTGCCGGCGCGGACTCAGCGGCGTCGGCCAGCAAGCGGCGGAGGTCGTCTTCGTGGATCATCGGGCTTCCTCGACGGCGGTGGGGGCCAGGGCGGCGATGCGGGGATCGGCGGCCAGGCGTCGGCGGGCTTCGTGGAGACGGGACTTGACGGTGCCCGGGCGGCGACGGATGGCCACCGCGATCTCCTTCTCGCTCAGGCCGGTCCAGTAGCGCAGGACGGCCGGCACGCGCAGGTTGTCGGGCAGGTCAGCGAGGGCGTCGATCACGACGTCGGCCGAGGCCGCCGACGAGGCCTGCGCGGCCGGTGACGGCTCGTCGGCCACCAGACCGTCGAGCGCGGCATCGCCCGCCGAGCGGCTCCGACGAGGCACCTCCCGGCGCAGCTGCGAGTAGCAGGTGTTCACCAGCACCCGGTAGAGCCAGGGCTGGATGCCGTCGCCCTCCGGCAGCGCGTCCCGGAACCGCCAGACCCGGAGGAAGGCCTCCTGCACGGCCTCCTCGGCGTCAGCCGGGTCGCGCATGATCAGGTAGGCGGTGCGGTAGGCCCGCCCGTACCCCTCCACCAGCAGCGTCTCGAGCTCCGTCGTGTCCCCCGCTCGGCCCATGCCCCTTATGACGCTCACGCCGCCCACCTGGTTCGCCCGATCTCGATGACGGTGTCAGTCCTGGGGGGGAGCGGCGAAGAGCGGGGCGAGATGGGCGGAGTCGAGGTACTCGTCGATGCGGGTGATCTTGCCGTCGACCACCGCGGCGACCAGGCAGGCCGGCACCTCCACCGGTCGCCCGGTCGGGCCGGTGGCGCGCAGCACGTGCTGCTGCACGAACCCGCCCGGCGTGGGCTGGCAGGTGACCTCCTCGTAGCGACGGTCCGTCAGGTGCTCGACGACCCAGCTGAGGGTCCGGAGGTTCTCGTCGCGGGTCTGGGCGACGCCGTCGCTGTTGTGCCACACGACGGCGTCGTCGGCATACAGGTCCCGAACGGCACCGACGTCGCCGGCTTCGACGGCGGCGAACAGGCGGCGGGCGACCTCAAGGGCGTCAGGCATGGTCGACGCCCAGCAGCTGGCGGCGGAGGAGGTCCATGGCGGAGATGACGCTCATCTGGCGAACTCGCTCCCGATCGCCGGGTAGGCGCACCAGCGTCGCCGTCACGTCGTCGCCCACCGCCACGCCCAACCAGACGGTGCCCGGCGGCTGGCCCTCCTGCTCGGACGGGCCGGCCACCCCGGTCGTGGCCACCCCCACATCGGCGCCGAGCCGGCGGCGCACGCCGTCGGCCATGGCCTTGGCCGCCTCCTCGCAGATGACCGGCCCCTCCGGCACGTCGAGGAGATCGAGCTTCACCTGGCTGTCGTAGGCCACCACCCCGCCTCGGAACCACTCGCTGGAACCGGGCACGGAGACGATGCGAGAGGCGAGGAGGCCGCCGGTGAGCGACTCGGCCACGGCCAGGGTGAGCCCTTGCGCCACGAGCAGGCGACCCACCTCTGCCTCCATCGGGAGGTCCTCGTTGGTGAAGACGATGCCGCCGAGGATCGCCCGCACCGCCCGCTCCTCGGCGTCGAGCAAGGCAGCGGCTGCGTCGACGGTGTCGCCCCGGGCCGTGAGCCGCACCTTGATCCCCTCGATGCCGCTGGCCAGGAAGGCGATGGTGGGGTTGCCGGCCGCGTCCAGCGCGGCGATCCGGGGGTCGAGCAGCTCCGACACGCGCGACTCGCTCTCGCCCCAGGTGCGCAGCACCCGGCTCACGATCACCTGGCGCTGGCCGGAGCGGGCGGCCAGGTCGGGCAGCACCGCCCGCTCCAACATCTCCTTCATCTCCCACGGCACCCCGGGGACGGCGTAGACGACCTTGTCGCCCACGGGGCAGATCAGGCCGGGGGCGGTGCCGGTGCGCTGTGGGATGACAGCGGCACCCACCGGGACGTCGGCCTGGCGCAGGTTGTTCTCGGCCATCGTGCGACCGCGCGATGCGAACAGCGCCCGGATGACGTCGGCCACCTCAGGGTCCTGCACGAGCTCGGTCCCCATCACCTGGGCGATCGCCTCGCGGGTGATGTCGTCCTGTGTCGGCCCGAGCCCACCGCACACGATGACGGCGTCGGCCCGCTCCAGCGCCTCGGTGAGCACGTCCACGATCCGACCGAGGTTGTCGCCCACCTTGGTCTGACGCAGGTGGTCGATGCCGGTGATGGCGAGCTGCTCGCCGATCCAGGACGAGTTGGTGTCCACGATCTGCCCGAGGAGAAGCTCCGTGCCGATGGCCACCACCTCGCAACGCA
>JBDSUN010000272.1:0-3340 GCA_039927735.1 Acidimicrobiales bacterium
CGGCGCCGGCCTCGCCGGCGGTATCGAGGTGACCGGCAAATCACCGGCTGCGCGTCGACGAGCGGCTGGCCCCTCGGACGCCATGTGCGCAGGAGCCCTCGTCGGCGTCGCCGGTTCGACCCGCACAGCCTCCGTCGTGGCCACCGACGTCGTGGCCGCCTTCTTCGCGCTCGCCACCTTCGTAGTGGTTGCGTGCTTGACGGTTGCCGCCGCCTTCTTGACCGCCGCCTTCTTGACCGCCGCTCGCCTGGTGGCGGCCCGCTCGTCGGCGGCCGCCTCCCGCGCGGCGGCCTTCCGGGTGATCTCCTGGGCCGCAGCCCGCGCCCGCTCGGCCGCGAAGAGGGTGGCTTCGGCGCGCTTGGCCTGGGCGGCCGCCTGGCGCTCCGACTTGCGACGATCCCTGGCCGCCGCCGCCCGCTCGGCGGCGACCGCCTTGGCCCGGGCCGCCGCCGCCTTCGCCTTCTCGGCCGCCTGGCGCTCGCGCCGCCGCCGGAGCTCGGCGACCTTCGCCTCCCGCTCGGCTCGACGAGCGGCTGCCTCCTTCTCCTTCCCCTTGCGCGCGGCGGCGCGTTCGGCGTCCGCGGCGCCACGCGACGCCGCCCGGCGCAGGGCCTGGGTCGCCCGCTCGCGCTCCTTGGCGGGTCGCGACGTCGGCTTGCTGGATGGCTCGTCGGGCCGAAACCCCGTGGTGACGGTGGCCCGCTTGGCGGAGCGCTGATCCTCTCGGCCCTGGCGCGGTGAGCGAGTCCGCGAGGCCGGATCGACCACGGACGCCGGCGGAGCGACGTAGCCGAGCTGACCACTCAGCTGGGTGGCGGAGGTGACCGAGCCGGTGGTCTCGTCCAGGTCGAACCGGAGCGTCTGGTCCTGGTTGCGATGGCGGAACGAGAAGCGGACGCTCCACCGTCCGTCGGCCAGCTGGCGCGTGGTCCACCCCGACGCGAACTCCTCGGGCGACGACGTTGCGCCCCGCTCGGCCAGGTTGCGCCGCACGGCGTCACCGATGCTGTGGGACGACGGACCGAGGCGGGGCCGCCGGAGCGCCATGGCCTGAACCTTGGCCACCACCTGGGCCTGCTCGGCGAAGACAGGCGGCGCGAACCGCTCCACCCAGGCCGGCTCGACACCGGCCGCCCGAGCCACCTCCGCCACCGAGCGTCCCTGACGCAGGCGCGCCTGGATCTCCCGCACCGGCAGGGCGCTCTCCACTCGGGGGACCCGTACCGCTTCGGCGTCCTCGGCGTCCTCGACGTCGGCCTCGTCCTGACGGGCCCGCAGCTCCTCGACGGCCTCCGCCAGGGCATCGTCGAGCGGCAGGTGGAAGCCGCCGGCGCGCGCGCTGCGACGGGCGCTGAGGATCAGGCCCTTCTGATCGGTCGTGAACCCAACGAGATGGAGCTTCTGCACACGTTGCCGGCATGGGGACGGCTCCCCGTTACGCCACCTCCGGCGGGTGACGGTAGCAGCCGGCTGTTCACCGGCTGGCTACCGGGATCACCCGGTTCGCCGGGTGTGGCGCAGCGCCGGCGCCAGACCACCCCGCTCGAGCAGCCGCAGCCCGCGAGCCAGGGTGACGTCGATCACGACGGCATCGCCCGGTGCCCGGTCGCACAGGAAGGTGACGACGCAGTCCTCGCAGGCGTCGGTGCCCTCCATCACGCACTCATCACAGCTGATCCGCAGGTCCGATGGCATGCGACTGACCCTACGCAGGGGGTGTGACAGCCTCCACGGAGGTCCCGACCCCGCACCATCGGCACAACACCTCGTCCACGGACTCCGACAGCACCTCCGCCTCCTCCACCGTCAGCTCGCCACCGACGGAGAAGTGGTGGAAGGCCTTCACGCGCGTCGACGTCGTCACGTCGAAGCGGGTGAGGTTCCCGCAGGCCGTGCATCGATAGCGGTGCACGAGGGGTGCGGGGTCGCTCAGGCGACCACGGCCTCGCCGGCCGCGGTGTCCTCGCCAGCGATGGCGGCCAGGCTCATGGTGTCGTACTCCTCGCCGGTGTCGACCCAATCCTCGAACTGGATGACGCCCATCTCGCCGAACTTGGTGCGCAGCCAGCCGTTGTTGCGATCGAGCAGGCCGAGCTTCTTGCAGTTCGGAACGATCTTGGAGAAGAGCAGCTGCTGGAACGGGTCCTCGTTCTTGTCACCCTGGTTCTCGAGCTGCAGCTTGATCATCGTGCGGACGTCGACGCCCATGCGCTCCCACACCTCCTGCTGGAGGAAGCGATCACGCATGCGCACCGCCGCCTCGAAGGCGAACTCCTGGCGCTCGAGCATCTCGGCGTCGGTGAGCTCGGCGTAGTACTCCTTCAGCGACAGCACGCCGAAGGCCACGTGGCGGGCCTCGTCGCTCATCACGTAGCGCAGCAGCTTCTTGAGCAGCGGCTCCTCGGTGAGCTGGTGCATGAAGCCGAAGGCGGCCAGGGCCAGGCCCTCCACCATGATCTGCATGCCGAGGTAGGTCATGTCCCAGCGGCTGTCGGCGATGATGTCGTCGAGCAGCATGCCGAGGTGAGCGTTGAGCGGGTAGTGACCGTTCATCTTCGTGTCGAGGTACTTGGCGAACACCTCGACGTGGCGGGCCTCGTCCATCACCTGCGTGGCGGCGTAGTACTTGGCGTCGATCCACGGCACCGTCTCGACGATCTTGGCCGTGCACACCAGCGCACCCTGCTCGCCGTGCATGAACTGGCTCATCGTCCAGTTCTGGCTCTCGATGATGAGCTTGTCCCACTCCTTGTCGCCCCAGTTGTGGAGGGGCTGGCCCGGGCGCTGAGCGGCGATGAACACCGGGTCGGTCTCGTGGTCACGGGGGGCGCTGGCCACGACCTTCTCGATGTCGACGGGGGTGTCCCAGGGCAGGTCGGTCTCGCCGTTCCACTGGGCGTTCTTGGCCTTCTCGTAGAGCTTGTTGAGGGCCGGGCGCTCGCCCTTCTCGTAGTTCCAGGTGAACAGCGCGTCGGCGTTGTCCTTCACCGCGTGGACCATCTCCTCGACGTCCTTGCTGGTGATGCAGAGGATCGCTTCGAGGTCGTTGACGTCGGCTCGGCCGAGCATCTCTTCGTTGGTGGTCTTGAGGTCCCTTTGGTTGGGTGGTCGGTTGGAGCAGACGGCGCCTCGAGGGCGTTGACGAGGCGGGCGATGAGCTCCTCCCACGGCTGGGCGGCCGGAAGGGGGAGGTCGACCGCGCGGAACAGCATGAAGCCGAAGCCGACCGCGTGGCAGAAGCGGACCACGGCCTCGGGGTCGAGGACGGGATCGATGGCGCCGGTGGCCTGGGCCTCGGCGACGAGGGCGAGGAGGCTGTCGCTGCGGAGGTCGAGCGCCT
>JBDSUN010000273.1:0-4031 GCA_039927735.1 Acidimicrobiales bacterium
GACCCGGGCCTGCTCACGGCCTGGCGGGACGGTGTTCGGTTCTAGGCGCCGCTCGCAAGGGCGCAGGGCCACGGACTCCCCCAGCGAGTGTGACGCCGCGAGCGGCGTGCAGAGCTGGCGAGGGTGCCGCATGACTTGCGACTCAGGTCACTAGGTGATCGGCTCGCCCAAGGGGGTGCCGGAGCAGGTGGCCCCGGCTTCCGGGGCCTGGTCCCCGTCGGTGTACTGCTCGATGAACTCGACCAGACGCTCGTCGCCGATGTCGTCGAGGCGGAGCTGCCGGGCCCAAGCGGTCGCCACCACCGCCTCGCCATCGGCGAGATCGGGGTAGGGAGCTGCGAGGAGCTTCGGGTCGGCCCGTACGAGCTCGTGGATGAGCTCGACGTCGGCGTCGGGCAGGTCAGGCGAGTAGGCCAACCAGACCGCGCCGTGCTCGAGGTCGTGCACGGCGTGCTCGTCCGGGATGGGCTCGTCGTAGAAGCCGCAGCTCCACCAGAGCGGGTTGTGGCCGCCGCCCGTTGGTGGTCGCAGGTCGTAGTCGATGATCGACTCGGTGTGCAGGTCCGTGGAGTCGACCCGCACGGACTGGACGCCGTCGATGCCCTCCTCGGCGTCGCCGAGCGCCTCGCTCTCGCCATCCTGGAGACCGCCACCGCCTGAGCAGGCCGTCACCGCCATCAGGCCGACAGCCAGCGCGATGACGCCGGGTCGGATCGTCAGCATCCGGCGAGGATACGGGTCGACGCTCAGGAGGCGGCGGCGGGGGTCCACGCCGCGGGGAGGTGCTTGATGCCGTTGATGAAGTTGGACTGGAGGCGGTCCGGCGCGCCGACGGCCCGCAGGTCGGGCATCCGCCTGAACAGCTCCTTGAACATGACCGTGATCTCGCGCCGGGCCAGGTGAGCACCGAGGCAGAAGTGGGGGCCGGGGCCACCGAAGCCGAGGTGGTCGTTCGGCGTGCGACCCACCTCGAACCGGAAGGGGTCGTCAAACACAGCGGCGTCCCGGTTGGCGGAGGCGTACCAGAGCACCACCTTGTCGCCGGCGTCGAAGGTGTGGTCGCCGATCCGCACGCCGTCCTGGGTGCAGGTGCGCCGAAAGTGGATCACCGGCGTGGCCCACCGCACGATCTCCTCGACGGCGGTGGGCGCCAACCCGTCGACGTCGGCCATCCACCGGTCCCGCTGGTCAGGGTTCTGGGTGAGCGCATGGAGCCCGTGGGAGATGGCGTTGCGGGTGGTCTCGTTGCCGGCCACCACCAGCAGGATGAAGAAGGACGCCATCTCCGCCGGCGTCAGCGTCTCGCCATCCACCTCGGTGGTGACGAGGGCGGTGGTGACGTCGTCCTGCGGGTCCTTGACCCGAGCCTCCGCCAGCTCGGTGATCAGCAGGCTGAGGTCCTGGGCGGCGGTGAGCAAGGCCGTCATGATCCCGCCCTCGGTCTGGTCGGGCACGTACTCGGCATCGCCGAGGCCCAGGATCACGTTGGTGCGATCGAAGATGAAGCGCTCCTGGCTGCGGGGGATCCCCATCATGTCGACGATGATCCGCAGCGGCAGGGTCGCGGCGATGTCGGTGACGAAGTCGCCCTCGCCGCGTTCGATGACGTCGTCGACGATGCCGGTCGCGGTGGCCTCCACGTCACCCTTCATCTGGTCGAGCTGTCGAGGGGTGAAGCCGCGGGAGACGATGCGGCGCATGCGGGCGTGCTTGGGGTCGTCCATGTTGATCATCGAGCCGAGAAACTCGAGGAACTCCGTGGGCATGTCGCCGATGTTGGTGCCCTGCCCAGAGCAGAACAGCGCCGGCTGCTTGCTGGCCTCCAGCACGTCGGCGTGCCGGGTCAGCGAGAAGTACCCCGGGCCCTTGGGCATCACCACGAGGTCGGGCTCCTCGAAGAACCGGATCGGATCTTGCTCCCGCAGCGTCAGGAACGCACCCTCTCGTTCGTCGAGGGGCCGACCCCAGAACCCGGGGTCGGAGAGGTCGATCTCGTCCAGGGTGAGGCTGCGCTTCGGCTCCATCACCTCAAACTAGACCGCCCGGTCAAGAGCAGGCGACGGCTCAATGGCTGCCGTCGAAGACCGCCGCCTTGATCCCCACCTCGCCCAGCTCGGCCAGGAAGGGGGCCGAATCGCCGATACAGCCAAGCCCGGCCGCGCCCGGCGCCAAGCGTCCGGCCACGGCCCACCGGAGCGCAAGGGATGCGACGGCTCCGGCGGCCACCGCGGGCCGGTCGAGCGCTCCGAGCACGAGCACGTCACTGGTACCGGCCCGGCGACCGCGCACCTCCACGCGCACGGCTCCCAGCAGACCTTCGGGATGGGGCTTCCGCAGCATCGGGAGGTGGGCGGAGAACCGGTCCCTCCGGGTGGCGGCCAGACGAGCCGTCACCCGCTCGATGCCTGGGAAGGCGGGCACCAGCAGCAGGGCATCGGGGAGCTCGGCCCGGTAGCAGTCCTCGGCGCCGATCGGGTCCGGGAAGTAGCACAGCTCCCGGCCCGAACCCGCCGAGCGACGATGCCAGCCGCCGTCTCGCCAGTCGAGGGCCTGGCCGGTGAGGGCACCGTGGTGCTGACGGGCGCACGCAGGCCCGCCGGTGCCGCTCCGGGCCACGTGCACCTCCGTGACGTCGTCGAAGCCGGCCGCGGCGTGCCGGGCCAGCACGCAGGAGTAGCCCGGCGAGAAGGCGGCGCCGACCACGACCGGTACCCCTCGGGTCCTGGCCTCGGCATCGAGGTCGAGCAGGCCCCGGACGTCGGAGATGGCGTCGCTGGTGGAGACGACGGGCCGACCGGCCGCCAGGTGGTCGCACGCGGCATCGACGTGGGTGCCGGCGGGCCCGGCCAGCAGCACCGCGTCGATGGCGGCGCCCTCCTCGTGCGGCGACGCCTTGTCGCCGCTGCTCCTCACCACGTCGGCCTGTCGCCCGGCGTCGGTGTCGCGCACGAGGACCTGGGCGATGTCGACGTGCTCGACGAGCTGCCGGACAGCCCGGGCGCCGACGGCGCCGGCCCCGACGACGAGGACCCGCACTACTCGAGGTCCGGACCGGAAAGCTCGCGCCAGCCGCCCTGCTGCGGCGGGGTTCCGCCGGAGCCACGTACACGCAGGACGGCAGCGATGATGCCGGCCAGCCCGAGGGCGACGAGCGCACGGCGCAGCAGGGCCATCAGGGGGTCTCCAAGGGATCGAGCGCAGGATCGGGACGCACCCATCCTTAGCAGGGTTCCGAGGCGGACCGCGCGCTGGGGACGGCGCCCCCACTCCATTGCTGGGCGCACCCTGTCACCGGTTTGACGACCTGCCGGAGGCGGAGCTGATCTGATCAGCCGCCGAACTCGAGCGTCGGCAGCGGCTGCCGTCGCCGTCGGTGCGTCGCTGGACGACGCCTTCCAGCAGGCCGACCGCGAGATGTACGCCGCCAAGCGCCACCGGGCCACCCCCAGGCGGCGCTGACCCGCCCGAGGGTCACCGCAGGCCCTGAGCGAGGCGTCCGAGGAATCGAGCTCCTGCGAGGCGAAGAGCCGTAGTGTGAGCCATCCTTCAGCTGGGGCGGTTCTGTGTCGAGCAAGCCGGTCAGATGCACCCATGATGCTGCGAGCTGACCGGCCTTGAGGACCGGCGGCGGGATCTCCAAGGCTCCCCCTTCACCCACATCACATCGCTCTGTGGACATCGCCTACGCCGGGTTCCTGATCGCGTTCTTCGTCTTCGCGCTCAGGGCCACCGGTGACTACTTCTTCTGGTGGGACGACTGGCTTCTGGTCCGCCAGAGCGGGTCCTTCGAAGGCATGGTGGATCAGTACAACGGGCACCTCAGCGTCGTCATCCTCGCTGTCTACCGGGTCCTCGTTGAGCTCTTCGGGCTCGACTACGGCCCCTTTCGAGTCGTGGGGCTCATCTGCCTGTTCCTCGTTCCGATCAGCTACTACCTCGTGAATCGGGGGCAGCTCGGGCGAGGGTTGGCCGCAGTGCTCGGGTTGTCGTTCTTTGCCGTCGAGGGGATCTCGTTCATTCCGGCTGAGCTC
>JBDSUN010000274.1:0-3740 GCA_039927735.1 Acidimicrobiales bacterium
CGAGCACGTCGGGGATCTGCGCCCACAGGGCGCAGCGGCCGCCGGGCTGCGGTGGCCCAGGGAGCTCGTCGAAGGCGAGGGCGTCGGCCAGGCGGACGTCGATCCGCTCCATGATCGAGTCGTTGCCCGGCATGCGGGGCATGCGCTTCTGGCACTCGTCTGGGCCGGGCACCGAGGGCATCTCCGCCCACTGGCCGCCGACGTCGAGCGGCCGGGCGCCAAGGGCGGCGTTCACGGTGAGGATCTCGCGGTCACCGACGTGGCCGACCGCCCGCGCCTGGGTGACCTGCTTGCCGGCCACCGCAATGGTGACGTCGATGTCCATGATCGACGGAGGGTTGGCGTAGGAGAGGTACTGGGCGGTGGCCCAGACCACGGGACGACCCGAGCTCCCCTCCAACGCGGCGATGGCGGCGCCGAGACCACACCCGCCGAAGAGGAACTGATGGCCGGTGGAGATCCCCGGCGTGATGGGCAGCATCCAGCGCATGGGGTTGTGGGTGGGCTCGAGGCCGAGCCAGGCAGGGGCGTTCATCGGCGCCCGAACCTACCGGGCAGGAATCGAGGCTCCGCATGGGCAATGCTCCCACCATGACCGACACCCCCTGGCTTGGAGATGCCTGCTCCCTCGTCGACGCCTTCCGCTCTGGTGAGCGCTCGCCCGGCGAGGAGCTCGAGGCGGTGCTGGACGCTGTCGAGCGCAGCGAGCTGAACACCGTCGCCTTCCTCGACGCTGACGCCGCTCGCGCGGGCGTGGCTGCGGCGGACACCGCCAAGCCCTTCGGCGGCGTGCCCATCGGCGTCAAGATGCTCGACCACGTGAAGGGATGGCCGAGCACCGAGGCATCCCTGGTGTTCAAGGACCGCATCGGCACCTACACCTCCACCAAGCTCACCCGCCTGGTCGACGACGGTGGCGGCGTGCTGGTCGGCCAGACGACAGCCAGCGAGTTCGGGGGGCTCAACGTGAGCACCAACCGCCTCACCGGCACCACCCACAACCCCTGGCGCCACGGGCAGACGGCGGGCGGGTCCTCGGGCGGCTCGGCGGCGGCGGTGGCCGGCGGCATCTTCGCGCTGGCCACGGGCGGCGACGGTGGCGGTTCGATCCGCATCCCTGCCGCCTTCAACGGCCTCGTCGGCATGAAGGGAAGCGCGGGACGCATCCCGCGCGGTCCCAAGACGATGATCGGGCCGCTCACGGTCGTCACTGGCTGCCTCACCCGCTCGGTGCGCGACGTGGCCCGGTTCTACGACGTCTGCGCCGGCCACGACTCCCGCGATCCCTACAGCCTCCCCAAGGTGGAGGGCTGGGAGCGCGCCCTCGGCACCTACGACCTGCGGGGCAAGCGGGCCGTCATCGCCCCCACCCTCGGCTCGGCCATCGTGCGGCCCGAGGTGGAGGCCAACGTGCGCGTGGCTGCCGAGGCGCTGGCCAGGGACGCCGGCCTCGTGCTCGTCGACGTGCCCGTCCAGCTCCCGGGCCTCGGCCTCGAGTGGGCGCTCACCAACCTGGCCACGCTGCGGGCCGACCTGATCGACGAGTGGCCCGAGTGTGCCGAGCTGCTCTCCAAGCAGATGGCCTTCGGGCTCGACTTCGCCGACAAGATGATGAACCTCGAGGCCAAGGCGAAGGCGGAGCTGGCCCGCATCCACGCCAACGAGACGATGGCGGCGATCTTCGATGAGGTCGACTTCGTCTTCTCCGCCACCAACCCCGACGTCGCCTATCCGGCCGAGGTGCAGATGAACACCCGCGTCGGCGACGTGAAGGTGGAGGCCGGCAACAACGGCGCCCTCACCATCCCGGCCAACATCTGCGGCAACCCGGCCGTGTCCATCCCGATCGAGCCGGTGGATGGCCTGCCCGTCGGCATGCAGGTCATGGGCAAGCACCACGAAGATGCCCTCCTGCTCGACCTGGCCCTGCTGGTGGAGCGCACCGTCCCCTGGCCTCTCGTGGCACCGGGCGCACCGCTCTGACGGGGCGAACCCCCAGGTCACAGGTGGTTTGTGACCCTTGTCTCGGCCTGACCGGGAAGGGTTGTCACACCCCCTGAGTTGACTGATGTACATGGCACGACAGCTCACCATCCTCGACACGCCGCCGGCCTGGCGGATCGATGCGGCCACCCGCGAGGCGGGCCGCCGGGGCATCGCGGAGGCCCGGGCCTCGCTCCAGGCCGCCATGGCCGCCCAGCCCACCGCCGTGGCGGCCGGTACGTCCCGGGAGCACCCCTCCCACGGCCGATCCGCCGCCTAGGCTTCCGCCCCCACCGCTAGCGTCCCGGCCCTCATGGGAATCCTTGCGTGGTGCGTCATGGGCCTGCTGGCCGGTGGGTTGGCGCGGCGAGCCGTCGGCGCTCCCAAGCGCGGGTGCCTCGGCACCATCGCCATCGGCATCATCGGTGCCCTCCTGGCCGGCGCCGCCTCCAAGCTGGCCACCGGCGACGAGCTGGCCACCTTCGACGAGCTCGACCTCGGGTCCGTCTTCGTCGCCTTCATCGGCGCTGCAGCCCTGCTCCTCGTGCTGGAAGCCGCCACTGGTCGACGTCGCTGAGGGCCCGATAGGTTGCGGCCATGTCTGATGTCGTGATCATCGAAGCCGTCCGCTCCCCCGTCGGGAAGCGCAACGGCGGCCTCTCCACCATCCACCCCGCCGACCTCCTGGCGGCGGTCCAGAAGGCCGTCGTGGAGCGCTCCGGCATCGACCCAACCGAAGTCGGCCAAGTCGTCACCGGCTGCGTCAGCCAGGTCGGCGAGCAGGCCTTCAACATCGGTCGCACCGCCTGGCTGGCGGCTGGCCTGCCCCTCACCGTCGCCAACACCACCGTGGACACCCAGTGCGGGTCGTCCCAGCAGGCCACCAACCTGGCCACCGCCCTGGTGGGCAGCGGCGCCGTCGACTCCGCCGTGGCCGCTGGCGTCGAGGTGATGAGCCGAGTCCCCATCGGCTCCAGCGGGCGCAAGGACATCGGGCTTGGCATCCCGATCCCCCGCTCCTACTTCCCGCAGTACGAGATGACCTCGCAGTTCGAGGGCGCCGAGCGCATTGCGGAGAAGTGGGGCATCTCCCGGGCCGACACCGACGCCTTCGGGCTCCTCTCCCAGCAGAACGCCGCGGCGGCGTGGGCCGAGGACCGCTTCGGCACGCAGATCGTCGCAATCGACGCCCCTGATCTCGACGACGAGGGCAAGCCCTCGGGCACCACCCACAACGTGGCGCGCGACGAGGGCCTGCGGGAGACGAGCCTCGAGAAGCTGGCCGAGCTGAAGCCCGTGGCTCGCCCCGACGGCGTGCACACCGCTGGCTCCTCCTCCCAGATCTCCGATGGCGCGGCCGCAGTGCTCGTGATGACGGCGGAGCGGGCCGACGCCCTCGGGCTCCGGGCTCGGGCCCGCATCGTCGACACCTGCCTCGTCGGCGTCGACCCTGTCCTCATGCTCACCGGACCGATCGATGCCACCCAGCGCCTGTTCGAACGGACGGGCCTCAGCGCTGCCGACATCGACGTGGCCGAGATCAACGAAGCCTTCGCCTCGGTGGTGCTGGCGTGGCAGAAGGAGCTCGGGTTCACCCCCGAGCAGACCAACCCCAACGGTGGCGCCATCGCCCTCGGCCATCCCCTCGGGGGCACTGGAGCCGTCCTGCTCACCAAGGCCCTGCACGAGCTCGAGCGCACCGGTGGTCGCTACGGGCTCGTGTCGATGTGCTGCGGTGGCGGGCTCGGCACCGGCAC
>JBDSUN010000275.1:0-6272 GCA_039927735.1 Acidimicrobiales bacterium
TCGGCTGTAGATGGATCCAGGTCGGAGGCCGTCTTGATGTACGAAGCCGACGCGCTCGTAGAGCGCAAGGGCTGGCCCTAGACGGGTGTTGGATTCGAGGTAGAGCTCCGTACCACCGAGACGCTGGAACGCCTCCAGCACCGTGTTCATGAGAAGGCGACCGACGCCTGTCCCCCGTTGGGACGGGTTGACGGCCATCTTCGTGAGCTCGTAGATCCCGGCACCCTCGTGCCGGAGCGCGGCGGTGCCGACCGCGTTGCCGTCGCTGTCGAGTGCGAAGAAGATCTGTCCTCCGCTGGCGAGGACGTGTGCTTCGGGGTGGTGGAGCACCTCGATGTCAACCGGCTCAACTGTGAACCACCGCTCGAGCCACTCGATGTTGAGCCGAGCGAAGTCGTCCCGGTAGCGCTCGTCGTAGTCGACGACTCTGATCGTGCTCGCCACGGCAGCGAGGCTACGCGAGGGGGCACCCGGAGCTCCTGGGCGCGTTGGAGAGGCACTGTTGCGTTGGACGTAAACAAGCCGAATTCGGGCACCCGTCAGAGCGTGTCCAACCCAGGACATATCGCCTCATCTTGCGCTCCTCGAACCCCGATTTCTACCCTTGAGGCCGCATGGCCGGGCGCAACGCAACAGTGCCGCTGTCGCTCGGTCCCCGCCTCAGCCGATCATCTGGCTCGGCGCTGCTCGATCTCGTCGACCCAGGTCGCCCCGCCAGGCATGCCGCTGTTCTTCGGCGAAAACGTCGAGGCCTGCTCGGCACCGGATGCGTCCCGGTAGGTGACCACTAGGTACTTGAACATCCCCTTCAGCTGGGCAGACGTCATATCCGAGAACGGCACCTCAAGCCCGCCCGGCGCGCTCACTGCGCTCATGTCCATGTCTTGGGTCGACGAGACGCGCAGCACGGCCGCGCCATACGAGGCCCCGCCGGCGAGGAGCTTCCCCGCGCTCAGGTCGTTCGACCCGCTGGAGAGGAACAACAGGCGGCGGTCGGTCAACACCAACCGGCCCAGCTTGGCCTTGGCGACCGTCTGCTTGCGCTTCGGTCCCTCCCAACGAAAGACCTGGTCCTCCAACAACACCACCTGTTCGTCCACGCGCACCCCCTCCGTTCCGCCGCCCCTGCTCGGCGGCCAACGTAGCAAGGCCCGGACCAGCCGTCCTCCAGCCAGCACGGACCACGGCCGGGTACCTGGGTCAGCTGGGTAGGCGCAAGCGATCGCCGGGGGTGGGCGGAATGCGGTGGGGCGGGAGCTGCGGGGCGGGTCGCGCAAGCTTCGTGGAGGCGAGCGGGTCGCGATGACCGCCCAGATGCCCGATCGCATCCTCATCGACGGCGTGGAGCACGCACTGCTGGCCACGCCGCTCGATCGTCTGCGCGCCCAGCTGCCCAACGCTCCGGAGCTGGTGGCGCGAGACACCCCGAACCGGCGCAGCTACATCGCCAGCTGGCGGCTGGCCGACGGGGAGCTGTTCCTCGATGACGTGAGGGGGTGGGTCGATGAGGACGTGATCGAGGTCGGCCCGGCGGCGGTGATCCCCGGCGTCGATCTCCCGCGGGTCGCGTCCTGGGTGACCGACACGCTGCGAGTGGGCATCGGCAGGCACCTGTGGCACGTTCACGCCGGCTTCGAGAGCCGCTACGAGCGCGAGCTCCTGCTCGAGGTCGATCGCGGGGCCGTGAGGGCGGGGAAAGAGCTCGACGTCACCGACTCCATGGGCAACGTCGTCGTTGCGGCCTCTGCTGCGGCCACGGGACCCACGGCGGGGCCCTACTTTCTAGAGGAGCCGCCGTCGGCGATCTCTCCGGAGGAGGCTTCGGCCAGCTCATCGCCGCCCGCGACCAGGAGAGCCGGCCCGTGGTGGCCAAGGCTCCGCGCCCCACGGGTGGGGGCGCTGGGGGGCTAGACGCAACGAGCTAAATTCGGGCACCCGTCGCGGAGCCTTCGACGTGTCCAAACCAGGACATGTGGCCCCATCTCTCGCTCCTCGAGCCGCGACTTCTACCGTTGAGGCCGCAGAGCCGGCCGCAACGCAACAGTGCCCCTCGTCCGCTTCGCGTTCTGCGAGCGCGAGGACGGCTGGCGGAGGCGGCCGGGCGACGGGCGTCGCTCTGATTGTTGATCGGTCTGGTCGGGTATCCTGCCGCCGTGGCCCTGTTCGACTTCCCCAACCCCGTGAACGAGGTGTCCGCCCGCCTCGTAGCCGGCGGGGTGGTGCTGATGGGGGTGGCCACGGTCGCCTTCGACCTGCGGTGGATGACGGTCGTGCTCGCCTACGGCTTCGTGGCCCGGGTCCTCGCCGGGCCCACGCTGAGCCCGCTCGGCCAGCTCGTCACTCGCGTGGTCACGCCGGCACTGGGCGTCGAGCCGAGGCTCGTGCCGGGGCCACCCAAGCGCTTCGCCCAGGCGATCGGCGCCACCTTCACGGTCACCGCCGCCGTGCTCACGTACGGCTTCGACCGCTTCGACGCCGCCCAGGTGGTGCTCGGCGCGCTCATCGTCGCTGCGTCGCTCGAGGCCTTCGCGGGGCTGTGCCTCGGGTGCAAGGCCTTCGCCGTGCTGATGCGGGCAGGTGTGATTCCCCGCGAGGTGTGCGAGTCGTGCGACGACATCTGGGGTCGCGCGGCCGCGTAGTGCCCTAGGACGGCACCGTTGCGTTATCGGGACCCGTCCGCGGCGGCGAGGCTGGGGGATCGGTCGTCGTCGGTCTTCCGGTCAGGTTGTCGCAGTGCCGTCGGCGTCCGCCGGGTTCCGGTTCCCGCCGGAGGTCATCGTGCTCGCCGTGCGTTGGTACCTGCGCTACGGACTCTCGTACCGGGATGTCGAGGAGCTGCTGGCGGAGCGGAGGGTCGAGGAGGACCACGTGACCCTGTTCCGGTGGGTACAGCGCTTCACGCCGCTGCTCGCCGACGCGGCACGACCGTGCCGCCATCGTGGCGGTGACCGGTGGTTCGTCGACGAGACCTACGTCAAGGTCGCCGGCCGCTGGCGCTACCTCTACCGAGCCGTCGATCAACACGGCCAGGTCCTCGACGTCTACGTCTCGGTGCGACGCGATACCCCGTGGCGACCCAGTTTCTTCCGGTCCGCGATCGGTGTACACGGCGAACCCGATGATCTACTTCGATGAGCGCGACGTCTCCCGCCGGTACACCGTCGAGGTGGGCGACGGCCAGGTGAGCTGGCACCGCGACGAAGCCGGCTTCGCCCAGCGCATGGTATTGACCATCGCCGCCGATGGCGCCCGGCTCGACGCGCAGGGGACGATGGCCCACGATGGCGGCTCCTGGGAGGGCGACCTGCAGCTGTCCTACGTCCGCGTCGACACGTAGGGCATGGCTCCACAGGCTCCACGCGTGGGCCACTTTGGGGCGGCATGTCTGCCAGAGTGACGCTGCCCTCCATGCTAGGCAGAGCCAAGATCAGATGCCGCTGACCGACACTGGGGTCGGTGCGTCGACAGTCGTACCGTTGCCGAGCTGGCCGGCGGCGTTGTAGCCCCAGCAGGCGAGGCCATCGTCCTCCACGACAGCACAGGTGTGGTAATCACCGGCGGTCACGACAGAGGCGCCGTTGACGTTCACGACCGACACGGGCGACGGCGAGTTCGAGGCGTTCCCGCTGGTGCCGTTGCCCAGCTGACCAGACACGTTGCGACCCCAGCACCTGAGGGCACTAGCCCCCACGACTACGCAGGTGTGGTTGTCGCCCGCGGTCACGAAGGTGGCGTCGGTGATCCCGGTCACTGGCACCGGTGCAGGGGTCGGTGCGTTGCTGGTCATCCCGTTGCCGAGCTGGCCGTCGCTGTTGGAGCCCCAGCACATGGCGGCCCCGCTCATCAGCACGGCGCACGTGTGCAGGGCTTCGCTGTAGCTGCCGCCAGCCGCCACGTCCACGGCTCCGTTGATCCCGGCCACAGCAACGGGGACGAGTGAGGCGACGGTCGTCCCGTCGCCGAGGGCTCCGGAGTAGTTGGCACCCCAGCACCCCACTGCTCCGGCGGAGAGAACGGCGCAGGTGTGGCCGAGGCTGGCGCTGACCGTGACCGCCTCACTGAGCCCGGCCACCGAAACTGGAGTACGCGCGTCGATGGTTGACCCGTTACCGAGCTGGCCCCTGTAGTTGGAGCCCCAGCACTTCACGGCACCACCGGCCAGCACGGCGCAGGTGTGGGCACCCCCAGCCGCAATGGCGATGGCTCCGGAGATCCCGACGACGGGGACGGGAGTCCGCCGGTCGATCAGGTCCCCGTTGCCGAGCTGGCCGCTCCCGTTGTCACCCCAGCACTTGACCGCCCCGCCAGCCACCAGAGCACAGGCATGGGCGTACCCTGCGCCCAGAGCGACCACACCGGTGAGCGCCGTCACCGACACTGGGCTCGGCGAATCGACGGACCCGCCGTTGCCGAGCTGACCGTTGCCGTTCTCACCCCAGCACTTGACCGATCCGCCGTTGGTTATCGCGCAGGAGTGGGCGAAGCCGGCTGCGACGCGAACGGACGTCGGGGTGACGGGGTTCGACTGCTTCGAGCTGGCCGTCTCGGCGCCGGCCCCGTTGATGCCGCGCAAGACGAACGTGTAAGTGGTGCCGTTGGCCAGGCCAGTCACGATGTGGCTAGTAGCGGCTTGGCTGACCATCACCGGGGTCTGCGCAACCGACCCGATGAAAGGCGTGATCACGTACGTGGTGATGGTCATCGCGTTGTCACCGACTGGAGGCACCCACGACACCATCGCGCGTCCGTCACCCCCGATCGCCTGTCCGATCGACGGTGGCGCATCTGCGACGCAGCTGGAAAGCGGGAGCAGCCCACACGCGAGGGCCACGACAGCCATCCGGACAGGTCGCGGCGGCCGCCGTGCGAGTCGTGAGCCACGTCCCATTCCGCACCTCCCCTCAGGGGCTAACCAGGCCACGGCGAGACGAACGCTACCTGAAGCACCTCTGGTCACGACGCACAAAGTGACCCTCACCTGTCCCAGAGCTGCCAGCAATCGACGCGTCGAGCGGGTATCCGGGCACACTGCCGCGATGCTGCGGACAACTGGGGAACGCTTGCTGCTCGCAGTCGCAATCGTCTGCCTCCTAGGCGTTGCAGCGAACTTCACTTTGGACACCGCCTTGGCTTGCACCGATGCGTACGACGATCGAGCCTCGGGCTACATCGACCACCCGATCGGCGATCGCGAATGGTCCTGGCTGCGCTTCGGCGTCGAGTGTCGCTACACGTTTGACGAGTCCCCTGACATCACGGTCACCGTGCGCCCTCCGCTCTACCGCCTGCCCGCAGCGGCGCTCTCGGTCGGCGTGATCCTCTACTTTCGCCAGACCAGGCGAGCCCGGCGCGCAGCTCCGCCACGGAGCGGCTCCTCCAAGCCGATGCCCTGACCCACATCTGCCGCACCGGGTCGTGCAGAGCCAGGATGTAGCTATGGATTGCACCTTCTGCGGTACTCAGATGCGCGAGGGCAAGGTCGCGGCGAATGGTCGGTTCGTCTCGATGGCCGAAGTGGTGTGGGAGCCGCTCGAACGGAGTCGGCACGAGTCGAAGCGCGTTCTCTGGCCTGGGCCGCTCGGGCTCCGGACTCGATCTGCACGGATCTGCATTGCCTGCGAAGCCCTGGTTATCGAGCCGAACGAGTCGGATGTCATAGCTGCCGGAAGCGCCCCTCGCCCATAGCGAGCAGACTGACCGGGTGCCCGGCATCGGCGGGACGATCGCTCACGCAGCGACTCCATGGGAGTGGCAATCGCGCATGTCTGTCATCGTGCTTGTCATCGCCATGAGTGCCCTGACGGTCGCGATGGTCGTGGACGGATGGTTGAGCGACGGGACGAACCCGATTGCCGCGACGATCTGGTCGGGTGGCATCGGAACTGTGCTGCTCGTGTGGCCCGCCTTTCGATCACTCCGTCGTTGGGACGAGGCTCACCGCACGGAGGCGGGCCATCCGATCCCGCCGGTGTGAGCATGGCTGCCGGAAGCAGTCGGCGCCCTCATCGGGTCATAAGGGTCACTCCGCGTACCCGCGATCCCCGGGCATGGGTTGCACCTTGACCCCGGCCGCACTGAGGAACTGACGGATCTGGGATGCGTGCTCGTTGACGTGCAGCGGGATGCCGCCGACGATCACCCGTACAACGCTGGGTGGTGCCGGTGGGTGCTCGGGACCGGCCGAGCCGCCGATTCCTCGGTGAGCGCGTCGAGGGCGTCGCTCACCCTCGTTCGGCAGTAGCCGACGTACCCGAGGATCTCGGCTTTGGTGA
>JBDSUN010000276.1:0-5212 GCA_039927735.1 Acidimicrobiales bacterium
GCGGCGGCGTTGCGCACGATCTGAGCGGCGTACTCGCGGAACGCGGGGGTGGCGGCCTCGGCAAACGCGAGCGCCTTGGCCGCGATGACGTGGTCGAGGGGGCCGCCCTGCAGACCGGGGAACACCGACTTGTCGATGGTGTCGGCCAGCCCGGCCGTGCAGAGGATGGCGCCACCACGAGGACCCCGGAGGGTCTTGTGGGTGGTGAAGGTCATGATGTCGGCGCCGTGGTCCATCGGGTTCGGGTGCTGCCCGCCGGCGATGAGCCCGGCGATGTGGGCGGCGTCGAACATGAACAGGGCGCCGACCTCGTCGGCGATGGCCCGGAACGGCGCCGGGTCGATGATCCGCGGATAGGCGGTGGCCCCCGTCACGATCATCTTGGGTCGGTGCTCGAGGGCGGCGTCGCGCACCTGATCGAGGTCGATCCGCTCGTCGCTGGGCGTCACCCCGTAGGAGACGAAGTCGTACAGCTTGCCGCTGGCGTTGACCGGCGAGCCGTGGGTGAGGTGCCCGCCCTGGTCGAGGCGGAGGCCGAGCACCGTGTCGCCGGGCTGCAGCAGCGCGAGGTACACGGCCATGTTGGCGTTGGCGCCAGCGTGGGGCTGGACGTTGGCGTGGGGGGCGTTGAAGAGCGCCCGAGCGCGGTCACGGGCGATGTCCTCGATCTTGTCGATGACCTCGTTGCCGCCGTAGTAGCGCTTGGCCGGGTAGCCCTCGCTGTACTTGTTGGTGAGCACGGAGCCGGTGGCCCGCAGCACCGCTGGCGAGGTGAAGTTCTCGCTGGCGATCAGCTGCAGCGTGGTGTTCTGGCGATCGACCTCGTCGCCGATGAGCGTGAGGACCTCGTCGTTGGGATTGCTCGGCCAGATCATGGTCAGGGCTCCTGTTGCTCTCGTTCGATGTCGGCGATCTGGGCGACCCGCTCCTCGTGGCGGCCACGGTCGAACGGGGTCGCCAGCCACAGCTCGAGGATCTCCGAGGCCAGCCCGGCGGCCACGATCCTGCCCCCCATGGACAGCACGTTGGCATCGTTGTGCTGGCGGCTGAGGCGGGCGGTGTAGAGGTCGTTGCACAGCGCCGCGCGCACGCCGCGCACCTTGTTGGCGGCCATCTGCTCACCCTGGCCGGACCCACCCAGGACGATGCCGCACCCGGCCTCACCGGCGACGACCGCCCGACCGACGGCGGCGCAGACCGGTGGGTAGTCGACCGGTTCGGGGCCGTGGGTGCCGAGGTCGACGGGTTCGTGGCCGAGGCGCTCCAGCTCAGCCACCAGGTGCACCTTGAGCTCCAAGCCGGCATGGTCGGCCCCGATGGCGACCCTCATGCGCTGCGCTCCTCGCGACGATCGGCGGCCGGGACGCTCGGGAAGGCCAGGCGGACGACTCGGGAGAGGAGGTCGTCGAGCAGGTCGGCGGTCACCTCGTAGTCGGCTCGACCCCGGCCCACGGGATCGGCGACGTCGAGCTCGTCGTCATGGCCGATGCCCAGCAGCGACTGGCGCGGCCGGGTGCCGGCGATCCGGCTGAGCCAGGTGGACAGCGGCTCCTCGGCGGACCGCGGACCGACGGCCTCGGCTTCGCGTACCAGCTCCTTCAGCGTGAAGGTCTTGGCCAAGGCTCCCGCCTCGAGCACCGCCGCCTCCCGCACGTGCTCGCGGGCCATCCCGATGACGAGGTCCGCGCGCTCCAGCATGTCCGCCTCCATCCGGCGGCTGCGGTGTGCCTCCAGATCGTGGCCGCGATCGGCCATGACGGCGATGCCATGCCCGGTGGCGGGTGCTCCGCCCGGGTAGAGCCCTGCCGACGACACCGTGGCCTCGATGCCCGCCTCGGCCAGGAGGTGGCGCAGGAGCACCTCCGCCATTGGGGAGCGACACTGGTTGGCGGTGCAGAGCAGGAGCACGTCGATGGCCAGATTGTAGGTGCGCCCCGGGCCCTCAATAGGGTTGACCGCTCAGTCAAGTTCTCGTCTCGACGCTGGAGGAGCCCGTGCTCGACCCCCGCACGCCGGTGCTGATCGGTGCTGGCCAGCTGAGCAACCGGGTCGACCGGGGAGCCAGCCCCCTCGAGCCCGCCGATCTCATCGCCGAGGCGCTCCGCCGGGCCGGCGAGGACAGCGGCGCTGGCATGGCCGCGATCACCGGGGCCGACACGGTCCACGTGGTCAGCCTGCTCTCGTGGCGGTACCGCGATCCGGCTCGCCTCGTCGCCCAACGTCTGGGAGCCGACCCGCGATCGACCACCGTGACGGGGATGGGTGGCAACAGCCCGCAGTCGCTCGTGAACCTGGCCTGTCTCGCCATCCAGGCCGGCGACGCCGATCTCGTGCTGCTGGGCGGGGCAGAGGCGTGGCGCACCCGCATGGGAGCCCGAAGTGCCGGGGTGGAGCTCGGCTGGACGGTGCAGGGCGACGACGTCCCGGAGGCGACCAAGTCGACCGCCGAGGTGCCGATGAACGCACCCGGCGAGCAGGCGCGCGGCGTGATGATGCCGGTGCAGGTCTACCCGCTGTTCGAGCAGGCGCATCGGATCAGGCTGGGTCGGAGCCTCGACCACCACCTGATGGTGGCGTCCGAGCTCTGGGCCCGCTTCAGCGACGTGGCCGCTACCAACCCCCACGCCTGGATCCAGCAGTCCTACACCGCAGAGGAGGTCCGCACCCCCACCGCTGAGAACCGCATGATCGGCTTTCCCTACACGAAGCGGATGAACTCCAACAACGCGGTGGAGCAGGGGGCGGCGGTGATCCTGTGCTCGGCCGAGCGGGCCGAGGCGCTCGGGGTGCCGCGTGACCGCTGGGTGTTCCCGCACAGCGGCACCGATGCCCACGACCACAACTTCGTCACCGAGCGGGACGATCTCGGGGCCTCCCCCGCCATCCGTCTGGCCGGCCGAGCTGCGCTGGCGCTGGCCGGGGTCGGCGTCGACGACCTGGCCCAGGTGGACCTGTACTCCTGCTTCCCCTCCGCGGTGCAGATCGCCGCCACCGAGCTGGGCCTCGGGCTCGACCGACCCCTCACCGTCACCGGCGGCCTCTCGTTCGCCGGCGGCCCATGGAACAACTATGTGATGCACTCGATCGCGACGATGGCCGGCCGTCTGCGCGACGATCCCGGCAGCCTCGGGCTCGTCACGGCCAACGGGGGCTACATCACGAAGCACGCCTTCGGGATCTACAGCACCGAGCCACCGGCGGCCGGCTTCCGCCACGCTGACCTGCAGGACGAGGTGGACGGGCTGCCCCGCCGGGTGCTGGACGACGCGCCCGACGGCGAGGTGGACATCGAGACCTGGACGGCCATGCACGATCGGGCCGGGCAGCCCGAAGCCGGCATCGTGGTCGGGCTGCTCGCCGACGGCCGCCGTGCCCTCGGCACCACCACCGATCCGGATGCGCTCAAGGCCCTCGTCACCGAGGACCTGGCCGGCCGACGGGCCCGAATCTCGCCGGATGGCTCGACCGAGCTCCTGTAGCGGACGCCTAGCTCCCGCTGGTCTCGCGCGCTCGGGCCTCGAGGAGGTCGTAGATGTGCTTCTGGGCGACGGGCATCTCGTCGAGGAGCTTCTTGAACGAGGAGATGTTGAACGACAGCAGGCGCATTGCGTTCTGAGCGGTGACCGTGGCGTTGCGAGGGCGGTGGCCCACGAGGGCCATCTCCCCCACCACCGTGCCAGGACCGATGGTGGCAACGTGCTGGCCGGCCGCGAACACGCCGGCCTCCCCCTCGAGCACGAGAAAGCACTCACGGCCGACGTCGCCCTGGTCCATCAGCAGGGCGCCGACCTCGGCGTCGACCGGATCCCCAAGGGCGGCGACGCGTGCCAGCTCCGCCTCGGACATCCTCGCGAAGAGGGCGATGTGACGTAGGTCATCGACGGTCCCTTGGATCGCCTGGTTCTTCGACATGGCAGTTCCCCCCGGGTGCGGTGCTGGCGGGGGTCAACCTACCCGGCGGCATCCCGGGCCGTGGCGAAGATCTCCGCCGCATCGAGCGGACCGTCGCGCAGCACTCGCCAGGGCGAACCCGTTGCGTCGATCACGGTCGACGAGCGGGCGCCGAGTCGGCCACCGTCGAGGACGGCGGCCAGGCCACCGCCGAGCGCCTCCCGGACCTCCTCGGCCGTCACAGCGACCGGCTCACCGTGGCGGTTGGCGCTGGTGGCGGCGAGGGGCCCGACCCGCGCGGCGAGTGCGCGCACCCGGGCATCGTCGGGCACCCGCAGCCCGATCGTCGCCACCGGCTCGCCCAGGTGCAGCTCGACCCCGGCTCGGCGAGGCAGCACGAGCGTGAGTGGGCCCGGCCACCATCGGCCGGCGACCGCCACCACGGCCGGGTCCTCCGCCATGGCCGAGAGGTCCAGCGCCTGGTCGACCGTGGCGCACAGGACGGCGAGGGGCACGTCGTCGCTCCGACCCTTCAGCTCGAAGAGGCGGCGGGCGGCGGCAGGATCGGTGGCTCGGGCGATCAGGCCATACACCGTGTCCGTCGGCATGCCCACCACGCCGCCCGCCTCGAGCGCCACCACCAGATCCTCGATGACAAGGCCCACGGACGGACGCTAGATCTTGGCCGTCGCCGGGCCCGTCGCCACCAGGGCGCGGTCGCGACCGGCCAGGTCGGGATGGACCCTCGCGCTGGTGAAGCCGGCGGCTCCGGCCAGGGCCAGGACAGCCCCGCCCTGCGTCTCTCCGATCTCGAGGACGAGGGTGCCTGTGGGCGCCAACCAGGCCGGGGCGCCCGCGACGATCCGCTCGATCGCCTCGAGCCCGGTCGGCCCGGGCACGAGGGCGGCGAGGGGCTCCCAGTCGGCCACCTCAGGGGGCAGGGGGTCGCGCGCGGCTACGTACGGGGGGTTCGACACGAGGACGTCGACCCGGCCCTGGAGCTCAGCCGGCAGCGCGCCGAACCAGTCGCCCTCCGCGAGGCGCACGACCGCCGCTCGGCGACCGAGGCCGGCGAGGTTGGCTCGGGCCACCGCCAGCGCGTCGGCTGACGAGTCGGTGGCCCACACCTCGACGTGCGGCCAGCGCTCGGCGGCCAGCGAGAGGGCGACGGCACCGGACCCGGTGCCGAGATCGACGGCCAGACCGGGTCGTCCGAGCGCCTCGAGGGCAGCGAGGGCCAGACCGGCCACCACCTCCGTCTCCGGGCGGGGGATCAGCACCCGCCGGTCCACGAGGAGATCGAGGGTGCGGAACCCCCAGC
>JBDSUN010000277.1:0-15579 GCA_039927735.1 Acidimicrobiales bacterium
CACCGGCGCAGACCTCACCGAGCTGGTCGAGATCGGGCCGGGCGGGGTGGTCGAGACCTGGGCCTGGGTGCGCCGCCCCCTGCCCAAGCACCCGCTGCAGACTCCCTTCGCCTGGGCGCTGGTGCGGCCGGACGGCGCCGACGTCGGGTTCCTCCAGGCGATCGACGCCAGATCCGTGGACGTCATGTCCACCGGCATGCGGGTACGACCGCGCTGGGCGGCGGAGCGAGAGGGCACCATCCACGATCTCGAGTGCTGGGAGCCCGACGCCCGATGACCGACCTCACGCTGCCCGACTCGCTGGTTGGCGTCGAGCTGGTGCGGTCCGTCCGCACCCCGGCCCGCCTCGAGTTCACCTACACCGCCGGCTTGGCCACCACCCGGTTCCTGCAGGGGCTGGCCGAGGGCAAGATCCTCGGGGAGCGAGCGCCTGGCGGCAAGGTCTACGTGCCGTCGCGCGGTGCCGACCCGCAGCTCGGAGTCCCCACCACCGAACCGGTCGACCTGCCGCACACGGGCACGCTGGTCAGCTTCTGCGTGGTCAACGTGGCCTTCTACGGCCAGGGCATGGAGATCCCCTACACCTCGGGTTTGATCCTGCTTGACGGGTCCGACCTGCCGCTCATGCACCTCATCCAGGAGTGCTCGGTAGACGACGTGCACATCGGGATGCGGGTCGAGGCGGTGTGGGTCGACGAGGCCGACCTCGGCCCGACCCTCGAGAGCATCCGGTACTTCCGTCCCAACGGGGAGCCCGACGTGCTGGTCAACCAGCCCGGAGCGGGGGTGACGTGGTGAGGGACGTCGCGGTCATCGCCTTCGCCCAGATGCCGAGCGTGCGGGCCGAGACCGTCCTCAACGACGTCGAGATGCTCATGCCCGTGATCCAAGACGTCCGCCGGCGCGCCGGCCTCGATCAGCAGCAGATCGGCTTCACCTGCTCGGGTTCCACCGACTACCTCTCCGGCCAGGCCTTCAGCTTCGTGTCCACCCTCGATGGTGTCGGCCCGTGGCCGCCCATCCAGGAGAGCCACGTGGAGATGGACGGCGCCTGGGCGCTCTACGAGGCGTGGGTGAAGCTGCAGCTCGGCGAGCTCGACACGGCCCTGGTCTACTGCTACGGCAAGTCGGCCCCGGGCCCGATCCATGAGGTGCTGTCCCGTCAGCTCGACCCCTACCACGTCGCCCCGCTGTGGCCGGATGCCGTGAGCCTCGCCGCCCTCCAAGCGCGTTCGATGCTCGACGCAGGCAAGGCAACGGAGGCGCAGTTCGCCGAGGTGGTCGCCCGCAGTCGACGCAACGCCCTCAACAACCCGAACGCCCAGCTGGCCTGGGATCGGTCCGCCGCCGACCTGCTGGCCGAGGAGCCGATGGTGGACCCCTTGCGCATGAGCGACTGCCCGCCCATCAGCGATGGGGCCTCGGCCGTGATCCTGGCGGCGGGTGACCGCGCTCGCGAGCTGTGCTCCCGCCCGGCGTGGATCCGTGGCATCGACCATCGGATCGAGCCGATGGCTCTCGGGCTGCGCGACCTCACCGTCTCGGCGTCCACCCGGCTGGCGGGGGAGAAGGCCGGGATCGGGGACGCTCCGGTGGACGTGGCCGAGCTGCATGCGCCCTTCAGTCCGCAGGAGCTGATCTTGCGGGAGGCCCTTGGCCTCGGAGAGCACGCCAACGTCAACCCTTCCGGCGGCGCGCTGGCGGCCAACCCGGTGATGGTGGCGGGCCTCACCCGCATCGGCGAGGTGGCCCAGCGGATCATCGATGGCACGGCGTCGCGCGGCGTTGCTCATGCCACCTCCGGTCCGTGCCTCCAGCAGAACCTCGTGTGCGTGATGGAAGGGGAGGGCTGATGGCCAAGGAGCGCGTCGCCGTCGTCGGGGTCGGGCAGACCCAGCACCAGGCCACGCGAGGCGACGTCTCCATGGCCGGCCTCGTCCGGGAGGCGGCCTCGCGAGCGCTGACCGATGCCGGCATGACGTGGCAGGACATCGACGCCGTGGTCGTCGGCAAGGCCCCCGACTTCTTCGAGGGCATCATGATGCCGGAGCTCTACCTGGCCGACGCCCTCGGAGCCAACGGCAAGCCGCTGTTCCGGGTGCACACCGCCGGCTCCGTCGGGGGGTCGACGGCCATCGTCGCCGCCCAGCTCGTGCAGGCGGGCATCCACGAGCGGGTGCTGACCGTCGCCTTCGAGAAGCAGTCGGAGAGCGAGGCCATGTGGGCGCTCTCGATGCCGATCCCGTTCCAGCCACCGCTGCACGCTGGCGCCGGCGGCTACTTCGCGCCGCACATCCGCTCGTACATGGCCCGCTCGAACGCCCCCGACCACATCGGGATCCTGGTGGCGCTCAAGGACCGCACCAACGCCCTGGCCAACCCCTACGCCCACCTGCACGAGCACGAGATCACCTTCGACTCGATCAAGGACTCGCTCATGCTCTGGGACCCGGTGCGCTACGCCGAGACCTGCCCGAGCTCCGACGGCGCCTGCGCCATGGTGCTGGCCAACGAGGCGGTGGCCGATCGGGCCGACAAGCCGGTGGCGTGGATCAAGGGCACGGCCATGCGCTCCGAGCCGACCATGTCGGCCGACCGGGATCCCGTGCTTCCGCGCGGAGGATCCGACTGCGCCGCTGACGTCTACCGGCAGGCCGGCATCACCGACCCCCGTCGCGACGTGGACTGCGTCGAGATGTACGTGCCGTTCTCCTGGTTCGAGCCGATGTGGCTCGAGAACCTCCACTTCGCGCCCAGCGGAGACGGGTGGCGGTACGTCGAAGACGGCGTCACCCAGATGGACGGCGATCTCCCCGTGAACATGTCCGGCGGCGTGCTCTCGTCCAACCCCATCGGCGCCTCCGGCATGCTTCGCTTCGCCGAGGCGGCCTTGCAGGTGCGGGGCCAGGCCGGCGAGCATCAGGTCGATGGAGCCCGCACGGCCGTCGGTCATGCCTACGGCGGCGGCTCCCAGTTCTTCGCCATGTGGGTCGTCGGGAGCGACAAGCCCTGATGGCCGGACGGTTGGCGGGCAAGGTGGCCATCGTCACCGGCGCCGCCCGTGGCCAGGGCGAGGCCGAGGCGCGGCGCTTCGCGGCCGAGGGGGCTTCGGTGCTGCTGACCGACGTGCTCGATGCCGAGGGCGAGGCTGCGGCGGCCGACATCGGCGAGCGAGCCGGCTACCGCCACCTCGACGTGTCGTCGGAGGAGGAGTGGACTGCGGCCGTCGCTGAGGCCGAGGAGCGGTTCGGGCCGGTGTCCATCCTGGTCAACAACGCGGGCATCCTCGACTTCGCGTCGGTCGAGCACCAGGACATCGACAAGTTCCGTCGGGTCATGGAGGTGAACCTCATCGGCACCCTGATCGGCATGAAGGCCGTGACGCCGTCGATGCGACGCGCCGGCGGCGGCTCGATCATCAACATCTCCTCCAACGGAGGGATCTGGGGCCTGCCGTCGCTGGGGGCCTACGTGTCGAGCAAGTGGGCGGTGCGAGGGCTCTCGAAGACCGCGGCGCTGGATCTCGGCAAGCGCGGGATCAGGGTCAACTCGCTCCACCCGGGCGGCATCGACACGCCCATGACGAACTTCGGAGACGACTCTGGCGAGTCCGCCTTCGCCAAGAGCCTCCCGATCGCGCGGATGGGCCACGTCGACGAGGTCGCCAACGTGGTCACCTTCCTTGCCTCCGACGAGGCCAGCTACGTCACCGGTGCGGAGTGGTCGGTGGACGGCGGCGCCACGGCGGGCGACCGCTTCCTCTTCGGCGGCTGACCGCCAGCGCCTAGAGGACCAGGATCAGAACGATGACGGCGATGACGAGTGCGATGACTGCGATGGCTCGGGTGTCCATGTCTCTCCCTGGGTAGTTGACCGCCCGGATGTTCCCGAAGGCGCGCCGCAACATACCCGAGCGGCTACCGGATGGGCTGGATCCCGGCCTGGGTCAGCAGCAGCAGCTCGCCGTCGTCGAGCTCCCCGAAGCTGACGACGTTGCCCACGTCGGTGGCCAGCTCGGTGGGCTCCGCGGTGGGGTCGTCCGCCGGCACCGCCCGGACGTAGCCATTGCAGTAGTCGCCGTAGAGGTACCAGCCGTGCAGGCTGGCGTTGGCGGCTCCCCTGTAGACGTAGCCACCGGTGATGGAGCAGCCGTCGTCGCGGCCGTAGGTCACCACCGGCGGCGTGAAGGCGGGATCGGGCTCGCCGTCGTAGTCGTTGTTGCCCTCCAAGGTGTTCCAACCGAAGTTGGGCCGATCCTCCGCGCCGTCGACGACGGACACCTCCTCGATGGCGCTCTGGCCGACGTCCGCGATCCAGAGCCGTCCTGTCGACCGGTCGAAGCTGTAGCGCCAGGGGTTGCGCAGCCCGATGCCCCAGATCTCGGGGCGGTCCCACCCAGGGTTGGACGGCGGCGCCAGCACCCCGCCGCCGGGATCGGGGACGACCCGCAGCATCTTGCCGAGCAGGTAGGAGTCATCCTGGGCCACGTCGCCTCGGTCGCCCGCCCCCCCGCCGTCGCCGGTGCCGATCCACAGGGCACCGTCCGGGCCGAACACGAGGTTGCCCCCGTTGTGGTTGCTGAACGGCTGGCCGATCTCGAGGTGGAGCACACCATCACCGTCGGCCACGGGCAGCCCGTCGTCGTCGAGGGCCCACGACCGGATGTCCGTGTCGCCGTCGGCGTCGGTGTAGTCGAGGTACAGCCGATCCCCGCCGGGATCGATGGCGATGCCGAGGAGGCCCCGCTCGCCACCGGTGCTGATCCGCCCGCTGACGTCCAGCACCACCTCGCTCGTACCGCCCTCCAGGTCCACGTCGTGGACCCTCCCGTCGAGCGTGGTCACGAGGACTGGTCCTGCTCCCGGTCCGTCCGCCACCGCCGACGCGCCCGGCAGCGGGATCCCGGCGTCGAGGGTGATGGCGGGGTCGACGCCGGTGGCGGCCGGCGCCTCGACGGTCGCGGGCAGCGCGAGGTCGTCGCCCGTGGCAGCCGGCTCCGAGGTCCGGTCGGCCGCCTGGGAGTAGGCGGGCCCAGGCACGGCCAGCTTGGCCAGGAACCAGATCTGGTCTCGCTTCACCCACACCGCCGCCAAGAGGGCGATCAGCAGCACGGCCGCAGTGATCTGAGCTCGTCGAGAACGGGGGAGCACCTGCACGCTCCCATCTTCGTCGCCCGCCTCCCCGTCAGATGCGCGGAGGCGTTCAGCGACGCTTGCGGTGGCGGAGGCCGGAGTTGATCAGGCGGCGGATGAGCTCCCGGGAGGTGACGGGGAGAGCGCCCAGCGCGATTGCACGCTCTCGGTAGTCCTCGGGGATGTCGTAGTGATCCCCCTGGAACCAGCGCCGCTCGATGCCGAGGGCCTCGGCTATGGCGTGGAGCTCTTCATAGCTCTCGTCGCTGACGAGGTGCGCCCAGCGCCGGCCGCGCCAGTGCCAGAGGGCAGGATCGACGAGGACGGTCAGGCGTCGCCGTACTTGGCGCTGGCGGTGGCCTTGGCGGGCGCCTCGTCGGCCCGCTCAGGCCACCACGGGGGCGGGAAGACGGTGCGCTCGTCGCGGATGGGCTCGGCGTAGAACTGGGCCGCCCACTTGCGGAACTTCATGAACGGACCGTCGTTGTCCGCCAATGCCGGGCGCACCAGGTGGGCCTTGTGCTCCCAGATCGGCTTGTCCTCGAGGAACTGTCGATCGACCTCCTTCACGAAGGCCTCCCCGACGTTTCGGGTGGCCTGCTCGTCGCCCCCCATCGTCTTGAAGCGGAAGTTGAAGCGGGTGGTGCAGCGGTCGCGCGTGATTGGGGTGGTGACGGCGAAGCTGACGGTGTCGACGATGCCGCTGAAGCGCACGACCGACACTCCCGGGCCGATCATCTCGGAGTCGATGCGGCCCTCCATCACGCCGCGCGGCGTGGGGAACTTCTGGCTCGAGCGCATCTGCGAGCCGGGGAAGCCGCACTCGTAGCTCTCCACCTCCGGCACCTCGGCGGTGTTGTGCACGAAGCGGAAGTGGGCGGAGTCGACGCCGTTCTCCGCCATCTCCTGCCACGGAGCATCGACGGTGTGCTCGGTGCGGATGACCGTGGACCACTCCGGGTCGCCGTTGAACTCGGAGAGCTCAGGGATCTCCCACTGCGGTTCGACCTCAGGGTCGGGGTGGTACCAGACGAGGCAGACGCCGTTGCGCTCTGCCACCGGGAAGGTGCGCAGGGTGCCCTTCTTGTTGGTCCGCTCGGAGTACGGGATGTCGGTGTTGACGCCCTCAGCGTCGAACTTCCAGCCGTGGAACGGGCAGACGATCTGGCAGTCCTCCACCGTGCCGCCATGGCCGAGGTGGGCACCGAGGTGCGGACAGAACGGGTCCTGCACGTGGAGCGCACCGGCGCCGTCGCGCCAGGCCACCAGGTGCTGGTCGAAGTAGAAGATGGCCTTCGGCTCACCGACCGGGAAGTCCTTCGGGTAGCCCACGCAGAACCAGCCGAAGGGCACTGGAAAGGGAGAGCGCTCGAGGGCAACCACCTCAGCCGTCCAACCCGAAGACGCGCAGGGCGTTCTCGCGCAGGAACTTGGGCCACACGTCGTCCTTGAAGGCCACGCTCGGCAGCTCGGCGAAGATGCGCTCGAGAGAGAGGCCCATCGGGAAGTAGCCGGCGTACATCACCTTGTCGGCGCCACGGCTGTTGGCGTAGTCGACGATGGTCTGGGGGTAGTAGCGAGGTGCGAAGGCGGAGGTGGAGTAGTAGAGGTTCGGCCACTTCAGCATCAGCTTGACGGCCAAGGCGTCCCACGGCTCGGCGCCGTGGCGCATCACGATCTTGAGCTCCGGGAAGAACCAGCACACCTCGTCGAGGAGCTCGGTCTTCTGGCAGAGCATCGGCACCCGGGGGCCGGGCACGCCGGTGGTGATGCAGATGGGGATGTCGAGCTCCACGCACTTGGCGTAGATCGGGTAGAAGCGCTTGTCGTTGATCGGCACCTGCGGCATCAAGCCGGCGGGGAAGGCGGTGGCGGCCTTGATGCCCACCGTCTCGTAGGCCCTCTGCAGGTCGCGCACGCCCTTCATGCCGAGGTTGGGATCCACCCCGTACGAGCCGAAGAACCGATCCGGGTGCTGCTCGAGCGCACGCGTCGATCGGTCACGGTCGAAGCTCACCCCGAGCATCGCTCGCTCGATGCCGAAGTGGTCCATCTCTGCCAGCACCGTGGCCACCGGGTCGGCATCGGGATCGATGTCCTTCGGCACCTCCTTGAACATGTACTGGGCCGGGAACTCCATCTCTTTGGACTCGTCGTCCATCAGGCCGGCGCGGAGAAAGCCGTACCAGTCCTTCTTGGAGCCTTCGGGGATGCCCATCATGAGGTCGACGACGCCCACGTCGGAGGGGAAGGTCATGGCACCAGACTAGAACACGTTCTAGTTCCGGGCGAACAGGGCGCAGTAGGGTCCGCGCCCATGGATCTCGGACTCATCATCGGCTACTGGCCCTCGTCGGGACCGCCGCCGGACGCCGCCCAGCAGATCGCCACCGCGGAGCGCCTCGGCTTCAAGAGCGTGTGGATGTCGGAGGCCTACGGGTCGGACTGCTTCACCCCGCTGGCCTGGTGGGGAAGCGCCACCGAGCGCGTGCAGCTCGGCACCGCCATCACGCAGATCTCCGCCCGCACCCCGGCCTCGACGGCCATGACCGCCATCACCCTCGACCACCTGACCGGCGGGCGGTTCATCCTCGGCCTCGGTGTGAGCGGGCCGCAGGTCGTGGAGGGCTGGTACTCGCAGGAGTACGCCAAGCCACTGGCCCGGACCCGGGAGTACATCGACATCATCCGGGCCATCGTCGCCCGGGACAAGCCGGTCGAGTACGTGGGCGAGCACTACCAGATGCCCCTCGTCGGTGGCACCGGCCTCGGAAAGCCGCTCAAGTCGATCGTGCGCCCGCTTCGGACCGACATCCCCATCTACCTCGGCGCCGAGGGGCCCAAGAACGTGGCCCTGGCCGCGGAGATCTGCGACGGCTGGCTGCCGATGTTCTTCTCACCGAAGGCGGACGGGTTCTACCGGGAGGCGCTGGCCGAGGGCTTCGGCCGGGCCGGGGCCCGCCAGAGGGCCGACACCTTCGAGGTGGCCTGTGTGGTCCCCACCATCGTGGGTGACGACGTGGAGGCCTGCGCGGACCTGCTCCGCCCGACCCTGGCCCTCTACATCGGCGGCATGGGAGCCAAGGACCGCAACTTCCACAAGGACGTCTTCACCCGTCTCGGCTACGCGGCCGAGTGCGACAAGATCCAGGAGGCCTACCTGGCCGGCCGCAAGGACGAGGCGGCCGGCTACGTCCCCACCAGCATGGTGGAGGACGTCTACCTCGTCGGCCCCAAGGCCAAGGTCCGGGACGACCTCGAGGCTTGGCGCGAGAGCTGCGTCACCCAGCTCCTCGTGAGTGGCCCGCCGTACCTCCTGGAGGAGATCGCCGACCTCGTCCAGGGCTGATGGCGACCGGGGGTGGGTAGGTTCTACCCGATGGCGTTCGACGACGAGATCTTGGTCGGCCCGTCAGCACCTCAAGTGCCCATCGAGGTCCTGTCACTGGGCACCGAGCTGGTGAGCGTGACCGTGCGAGGCGACATCGACCTCTCCGAGGCCGGCGAGCTGCGGGCCGTCCTCAACGATGCCTGTACGGGTCCGCACCGCACAGTCCAGCTGGACCTTGGCGAGGTCCGCTTCATGGGCTCCTCCGGCATGGGGGTCATCGTGGGCGCTTACCAGCGCATGGCGGGTGAGGGGCGGCGGCTCGAGGTCCTCCACGTCTCGCCCGCCATCCGGTCCGCCTTCGGGATCGCAGGCGTCGACTTCGCGCTGGACGGCTGATCCCTCAGCCATCCCGAGCCACGCGACGCGCCCACACCAGCAGCGGGATCTGGAGCGGAAGCCGCAGCCAGGCCACCAGGGCGGAGTCGAAGAGCGGGGCGGCCTCCGCGATGCCGCCGTCGAGCGCGGACTGGATGTTGGCCGGGTACACCCCCAGGAAGGTGAGGAAGCAGAACCAGCCGCCGATGCGACGAGTGCGCGGGTTGACCACCAGCAACGCCCCGGCCATCTCCGCCACGCCGCTGGTCAGCGTGACCGTCCTCTTCGACCCAGGCATCCAGTCCGGCACGATGGAGTCGAAGAGCTCCGGCCGCACGAAGTGCAGCACCCCCGCCCCGCCGATGAGCGCCGCCAACCCCAGGGCCCGCCGATCCTCACGTCGCATGGCTGCGGACCCTACGGGTTCTGTGCACGCGCTCGCGCACATGGCGCGGGCGAGCTCGTTCACAGATCTTGGAAGGCTTCGGGTGGGGGGCACTCGCAGACGAGGTTGCGGTCGCCGTAGCCGCCGTCGATGCGGCTGACCGGTGGCCAGTACTTGCCGTCCCGCAGGCTGGCCAGCGGGTAGGCAGCCTGTGAGCGGGTGTACGAGCGGTCCCAGGTGTCGACGAGGATGTCCTCGGCGGTGTGGGGGGCGTGGGCCAGGGCGCTGTCGTGGTGGGACACCTCGCCTCGCTGGATCTGGTCGATCTCCTCGCGGATGGCGAGCATGGCGTCGACGAAGCGGTCGAGCTCGGGGAGCGACTCCGACTCGGTCGGCTCGACCATCAGCGTGCCGGCCACCGGGAAGCTCATGGTGGGAGCGTGGAAGCCGAAGTCGATGAGGCGCTTGGCCACGTCGTCCACGGTCACGCCCGTGGCCGCCGTGATCGGGCGGAGGTCGAGGATGCACTCGTGGGCCACCCGGTCGTGGTCGCCGGCGTAGAGCACCGGGAAGGCCTGGTGGAGGCGGGCGGCCACGTAGTTGGCGTTGAGGATGGCGACCTCGGTGGCGCGACGCATGCCATCGGGACCCATGAGCGCGATGTAGGCCCAGGAGATGGGCAGGATCGACGCCGATCCCCACGGCGCCCCTGAGACCGGGCCCGGGCCGGTGGCCGGGCCGGCCTCGGGGGTGAGGGGGTGGTTGGGGAGGAAGGGGGCCAGGTGGCTGCGCGCCGCGACCGGCCCGACGCCCGGCCCGCCGCCGCCGTGGGGGATGCAGAAGGTCTTGTGGAGGTTGAGGTGGCTGACGTCGCCGCCAAACCAGCCGGGGCGGGCCACGCCGACCAGCGCGTTGAGGTTGGCCCCGTCGACGTACACCTGGCCGCCGTGGGCGTGCACGAGGTCGCAGATCTCGGTGATCCGCTCTTCGAACACGCCATGGGTGGACGGGTAGGTGACCATCAACGCGGCGAGGTCGGCGCTGTGCTCGGCCACCTTGGCCTCGAGGTCGGCCACGTCCACGTTGCCCTCGTCGTCGCACGCCACCACCATCACCCGCATCCCGGCCATGACGGCCGAGGCGGCGTTGGTGCCGTGGGCGAAGGAAGGGATCAGGCAGACGTTGCGCGCCGCATCGCCCCGGGAGGCGTGGTAGCCCCGGATGGCGAGAAGGCCAGCCAGCTCACCCTGCGATCCTGCGTTGGGCTGCAGCGACACGGCGTCGTAGCCGGTGATCTCAGCCAGCCACGCCTCCAGCGAGGTGATCAGCTCGCGATAGCCCTCGGCCTGCGGCAGAGGAGCGAAGGGGTGCAGCGCCCCGAACTCGGGCCAGGTGACCGCCGCCATCTCCGTGGTGGCGTTCAGCTTCATGGTGCAGCTGCCCAGCGGGATCATCGAGCGGTCGAGGGCGACGTCCTTGTCGGCCAGCTTGCGGAGGTAGCGCAACATCTCGGTCTCGGAGCGGTGCGCCGAGAAGACCGGGTGGGTGAGGTAGGCCGTGGTGCGAAGCAGGAGAGCGGGCATGACAGACGGCGCGTCCTCTGCGGCGGGAAGGGCACCGAACGCGGCGCTCACCGCATCGACGGTGGCGATCGTCGTCGTCTCGTCGAGGGAGATGCCGACGGTGTCGGCGTCGATGCGTCGGAGGTTGATCCCCCGCTGAAGGGCGGCGGCGAGGATCACATCGGCCTGGCCGGGGGCACGGACGGTCAGGGTGTCGAAGAAGGCGTCGTGCACGAGAGCGAAGCCAGCGGCTCGCAGGCTCGACGCCAGGCGGCCGGCCCGGGCGTGGACCTGCTCGGCGATGTGCCGGAGCCCGTCGGGGCCGTGGTACACCGCGTACATCGAGGCGATGACGGCGAGTAGCACCTGGGCGGTGCAGATGTTGGAGGTGGCCTTCTCGCGCCGGATGTGCTGCTCGCGCGTCTGCAGGGCCAGGCGGTGCGCCGGACGACCGGCGGCATCGACGGAGACCCCGACCAGGCGGCCGGGCATCGACCGGCGCAGGCCGTCGCGAGTGGCCAGGAAGCCGGCGTGGGGACCGCCATAGCCGAGGGGCACGCCGAAGCGCTGCGATGAGCCGATGCACACATCGGCTCCCTGCTCGCCCGGTGGGGTGAGGACGGTGCAGGCCAGCAGATCGGTGGCCACCGCCACCAGGCCACCGGCGTCGTGGACGGCGGCGATGGTGGGGGAGAGGTCGCGCAGCACCCCGGTGGTGCCCGGGTGCTGCACCAGCGCGCCGAACACCGTGCTCGGGTCGAGGTCGGCGAGCGGGGCCACCACGAGCTCGATGCCGATCGGCTCGGCTCGGGCCGCCACCACGGCGATGGTCTGCGGGTGCGTCTCGGCGTCGACGAAGAACGCCTCGGCCTCGTGCTTGGTCGACCGGCGGATCAAGGTCATGGCCTCGGCCGCCGCCGTGGACTCGTCGAGCATCGAGGCGTTGGCCAGATCCATCCCAGTGAGATCGCTGACCATGGTCTGGAAGTTCAGCAGCGCCTCGAGGCGCCCCTGGCTGATCTCCGGTTGGTACGGCGTGTAGGCCGTGTACCAGGCTGGGGCCTCGAGCACGTTGCGCAGGATCACCCCGGGCGTGTAGGTACCGGAGTAGCCCGTCCCGATCAGCGACGTGCAGACCCGGTTGTGATCGGCCAGCGTCCGCAGGGTGGCGAGCACCTCCGGCTCGGACCGGGCATCCGGCAATGCCAGCGGGCGGTCGGCGCGGATCGACTTGGGCACCGCCTGCTCGATCAGCTCATCGAGGGTGGCAATGCCGAGCACGCCGAGCATGTGCTCCACGTCCTCCCGGTGGGGCCCGAGGTGGCGGTCGGCGAACGTGGTGGCGGGCTGAGGCACAGAGGGCTCCCGGGGGCGCGAGGTCAGGCGGTTCATCGACCCCCGCTGTCGCCTGGGCTCCAGCGTTGCCTCACCCTTGTGGTCCTGTGGCCTGAGAGGTTCCGGGGCGGTTGCACCTTCGGCGCCCGACTCCCAGCCGAGGCTGGTGCCGGGACTCTCCCACAAGGGATCGTAAGCTCAGCCACCCTATCGTTCACCGGCCGCCAGGTCGCGGAGCGGGACTACCGTGCGTGGATGGACGGCGAACGCCGCGAACCCGGCCTGCGCCTCCTCGTCGTGGACGACGACATCGTGGTGGCCATGCTCCTCGCCATGAGCCGGCCGAACATCACGGTGATCGAAGCCACCCGCATGGGGGAGGGGCTCAACCTCGCCCGGCAGCGCTGCCCGGACGGGGTCGTCGTCGACCGCACGCTGCCCGACGGCGACGGCCTGGACCTCGTGCGCAGGCTGCGAGCGGAGCCGGACACGGCGGCCGTCCCGATCGTCCTGGTCACCGCCGGCCACGACCCCCGAGACCGCAGCGACATGCTCCGGGCCGGCGCCGACGAGTACCTGGCCAAGCCGTTCGACCCGGACGACCTGGAGCAGCTGCTGCGTTCCCTGCTCAACGTCCCGGCGTCCGAGCGGGCCCACCGCCGCAACCAGGCCCCGCGCCTCCGACCCCTTCGGGCTGCCACCGAGGAGGGCGCCCCGAGCATCGTCCTCCCGACGGAGGACGAGCGCTAGTTTCGTCACGTGACGAAACTGCCGTCGACCCAGCGATGCCGGTGGTGCGGGCGGGGGTTCGAGATCGTGGACGGACCGGGGCGCCCCAAGGAGTTCTGCCGGCCAGGATGCCGTCAGGCGGACTATGTGGCCCGGCGGCGCAGCGCCGACGTCGGCCTCACCGAGTCAGAGCTGATCGTCACCCGCCAGGCGCTCGAGGACCTGCGGGATCGGCTCTACGTCCTCGAAGCGGCCGTGGAGGACGTCGACCGAGACCTCCGGGAAGCGGAGGACCCTCAGGACCTCCGGGACGCGGTGGACTGGCTCCTCCGAGCCGCCCGCCCCCTCCTCCAAGCAGATCCGCTAACTTGACGTAACGATGATTATGGGCGGACTGTGGGGTGTGACGGCTGGGATGGGCTGGGCACCGCCGAAGCCTCCAGCGACCCCACGGCGTAGGATCGAGGCGCACGCATCTGCAGGAGGCCCCGATGATCCGTCCCACCCAGCCCCACACGCTCCCCGAGTTCGGCTCGCCAGCCGAGGAGCGCACCTACATCAAGCAGCGCATGGCGGCCGCCTTCCGCATCTTCGACCGCTTCGGGTTCAACGAAGGGATCGCCGGCCACCTCACCGCCCGTGATCCCGATCGCCCCGACTGCTTCTGGGTGAACCCGTTCGGGCTCTCCTTCGGGCTGATCCGGGCCTCCGACCTCATCCTGGTGAACCACCAGGGCGAGGTGGTCGAGGGCACCTGGCCGGTCAACATCGCCGCCTTCGCCATCCACTCGCAGGTCCACGCCGCGCGCCCTGACGTGATGGCTGCCGCCCACACCCACAGCAAGGCGGGGCGGGCGTGGTCCACCCTCGGTCGCCTGCTCGACCCCATCACGCAGGACTCCTGCTCCTTCTTTGAAGACCACGGCCTCTTCGACGACTACACCGGCGTGGTCGTCGACGTGGAGGAGGGCAAGCGCATCGCCCACGCCCTCGGCGAGAACAAGGCGGCCATCCTTCGCAACCACGGCATCCTCACCGTCGGCCACTCGGTCGACGAGGCGGCCTGGCTCTACGTCACCATGGAGCGCAGCTGCGAAGTGCAGCTCATGGCCGAGGCGGCGGGCACTCCAGTGCCGATCGAGGCCGAGATGGCCCGTCACACCCGCGACCAGGTCGGCGGCCACTTCGCCTGCTGGTTCAGCTTCCAGCCGCTCTACGACAAGATCGTGGCCGACCAGCCCGATCTGCTCGACTGACGGGCCCGGCTGCGCCATGTCGGTGACGCCGATCGACGCACGCCAGCGTGACCAGCGCGAGCAGACCTTGCGAGATCTGCTTGATGCTCAGAACCGGCAGGACGTCGATGCTTCGTTGGCCTGCTTCGCCCACCCGCGCTACGAGCTGGTCGGCAACCAGCGCGTCTACGAGGGCGCCGAGGAGGTTCGGCGGTACTACGCGACCACCTTCGGCGCCTTCCCCGACCTTGCCTTCGAGCTGATCGCCGCCCACCACGCCGACGCCTCCCTCGTGGTGGAGATGTGGATGAGCGGCTCGCACCTCGGGTCCCGTCGAGGCTTCCCCGCCACCGGCAAGCACTTCCGCTGCCGCATGGCCGGGGTGTTCCAGTTCCAGGACCTCGGCCTCATCGGCGCCCGGATCTACTACGACACCGGCACCATCGCCCGTCAGCTCGCCTGACCACCCCCACTCCCTTGACCGCTCGGTCAAGTGCTGCCGTAGGCTGCGCGGCCATGGACTGGCCCCTCAAGTTCGGCATCTTCCTCGCCCCGTTCCACCCCGTGGGCCAGAACCCGACCCTGGCGCTCGAGCGTGACCTGAACCTGGTCGAGCACCTCGACTCCCTCGGCTTCGACGAAGCCTGGTTCGGCGAGCACCACTCCGCCGGCTACGAGATCATCGCTAGTCCGGAGGTGTTCATCGCGGCGGTGGCCCAGCGGACCAAGCACATGCGCCTGGGCACCGGCGTGAGCTCGCTCCCCTACCACCAGCCGCTCGTGCTGGCCGACCGCATGGTCCTTCTCGACCACCTCACCCGCGGACGGGTGATGTTCGGCGTCGGCCCCGGCGCCCTGCCCTCGGACGCCTTCATGATGGGCATCGAGGTGGCCCGGCAGCGGGACATGATGGAGGAGTCCTTCGAAGCCATCCTGGAGCTGCTGGCCGGCGAGACGCCCGTAAACCGGCAGACCGATTGGTTCACCTTGCGGGACGCCCGGCTCCAGCTGCGGCCCTACTCGGATCCCTGCTTCGAGATCGCGGTGGCCGCCCAGGTGTCGCCGTCCGGTCCCCGGCTGGCCGGCAAGCACGGCTCCTCACTCCTGTCGATCGGCGCCACCAACCAGGGTGGCTTCGACATCCTCGGCTCGCACTGGACGGTGATGGAGGAGCGGGCTGCGGAGTTCGGCACCGTCGTCGACCGACGCAAGTGGCGCCTGGTCGGGCCCATGCACATCGCCGACACCAGGGAGCAGGCCTACGAGGACGTGCGGTTCGGGCTCCCACAGTGGGTCGACTACTTCCAGCGCGTCGCCGCCCTGCCCATCGCGCCGGAGACCGACAACGCCACCGAGATGGCAGACGCCATCAACGCGTCGGGCTTCGCCGTGATCGGGACCGTCGAGGACGCGATCGCGCAGATCCAACGCCTCTGGGACCAGTCGGGCGGCGGGTTCGGCACGTTCCTCCAGATGGCGACCGACTGGGCGGACA
>JBDSUN010000278.1:0-12372 GCA_039927735.1 Acidimicrobiales bacterium
CGCGAGGCGATTGGGGTCCCGAGGGCGAGACGATGTCGTGGTGCTGCACCGAAGGGGAGCGGGCCTATGTGGGCGACACCACCGTCCTCGAGTCCCTCGGTGACGAGCTCGAAGCCATCGTGGGCGCGGCCGTCCACGTCGAGCTCCGCCGCCGCCTTGCCACCTGACTCGACTGCTCGGTCGGTCGGATGGTGGTGGGTCGGATCGAGGACATCACGAGCTGCGGGCGCCGACGCTGTTCGCTCGGGCGTGCTCGGCCAGTGCTGTCAGGTGACGTCCGGCCGACAGGAGGGGTTCGGTGCTGCGTTGGGTGCGGCTGAGGACGAACATGCCTTCGACCACGGCAACGAACAGGGTCGCCAGCTCCTCCGCCTCAGCCTCTGAAACCCCGGTGGCGCACAGGTGGTCTCGCGCCGCCTCGATCCAGGATCGGAACGCGGTGTCGGCGGCCGAACGGAGTGGTTCGCTGGTGTTGGCCACCTCACGGGCGATGGTTCCGATGGGGCACGGATCGATGAAGTCGCTCTCCTCGAGCACCGCCGCCGCTCCGGCGCAGAACTCGGCGAACGCGCGGGTGGGGTCACTCGCCTCGGCGGCGATCGATTCGAAGAGCTCCCGGTAGATGGCGCCGGTCGACTCGATGACCGCCGAGCCAAGCGCCTCCTTCCCCCCAGGGAAGAAGTGATAGATCGAACCGATGGTTGCGCCGGACGCGGCGGAGATCTGCTTGAGAGACGTGCCGTTGTAGCCGTGGCGGCGGAAGAGCTCGTTCGTGGCGGCGATGATCCGGTCCCGGGTCGACGGCATGCTCTGAGCCTAGAAGCATCGTTCTAGTGGCGATGCTCGTCGTGACTAGAGTGATCGTTCTAGGGTCCAAAGCTGGAGGAAGAGCATGTACAAGTCCGCAGTCCGTGCGCTCATGCGGCACAGCGTCAAGAAGCTGAACGAGGGCGACTTCTCGCTACTGCTCAAGATGGCCAGTCCTGAGTTCGAGCTGGCCTTCCCTGGTGAGAACTCCTGGTCCTCGATGTTCCGCACGCCCGAGAGCGGCAGGCAACGCCATGCCACCCACCGGGGGATCGCAGAGGTAACTGCCTTCGCGGAGCGGTTCGTGGCCGAGGGGATCCAGTTCCAGGTCGAGGACATCCTGGTGAACGGGCCGCCGTGGAACACGCGTGTTGCGGTACGGGCCCACAGCTTCGCTCCCGGGCCCGACGGCGGAGCCGACTCCTACAACAACCGCGCGGTGCTCGTCCTCGAGGTTCGGTGGGGTCGACTCATCCGGTGGGAAGACTACGAGGACACGCAACGGGTGGCGGCCTGGGATGCCGCACAGACCCCGACCTAGCGAGGAAGCACCGGGCTACGGCCAGGTCAACTGCACCGGCGACTCACCCACTGTGTGCGAAGGCGGTGGCGCCGGCTCGCCAGGTGCGATCGAGGTCGGATCCGTCCAGGAACCGGGCGTCGATCTCGAGGATCACCATGCCGTGGGCAAAGGACCAGAGCGCCTGCGCCCTGTAGGGGTCTCCTGTCGCCAGGAAGAAGGGCGTCCCCGCCCAGGCCTCCAAACCGGCTGGCAGATCGGCTCGCGCCAGCGAACCGGCCGTCGCCAACCGGTACAGGTGCGGGTTGGCCACCCCGTAGCGCCGATAGGCGGCGAGAACGGCGGAGATGGGGGATCGCCGCCCAGGACGGGCCACCGCGTGGTGGAGGACGGTCCCCATCCGGGCCAGCGCCTCCTCGACCAGGGCCGCCTCGAGGGCTGCCTTGTCGGGAAGGTGCTTGTAGAGCGACGGGGCCTGCATGCCGAGCCGCTCGGCAAGGCACCGCATGGTCAGCGCCTCGGCGCCCTCCGCCTCGAGCAGCTGCCACGCTGCGTCGACGATCTCCGCCGCTCGGGCCGATCGCGACGAGCGGGTCGGCGGCGCGCCGACCCGACCGTCGCCGTCAGCCGGCATCGAGCATGAAGACGGGGTGCCGGTGAGCGATCGCCCGCAGCTCGGCGTCGGTGGAGGTGGCATCGACGCCGTCGAAGAACACGCCGACCTCGGCCTTCCACCGCCGGAGGTAGGCGCGGAGCACCTCCACCTTGTCGTCGTCGGCCAGCTCGACGGCGAGGTGCCGACTGCGCCGCCGGCCGAGCAGCAGGTCGAGGTGACCTTCGTTGGCTCGCAGGTTGCGGACCCATTGCCCGTGCCCCCGCGCAGAGACAAGGTATTGGCGGCCATCGAGCCGAAGCAGGTTGACCGGCACCTGGTGGAGGGTGCCTGACGATCGGCCCGGGATCTCGATCACGCGGCTGCCCCACACGCTCAACCCGAGGCGAGTCAGTCGGGCCACGAGCCGATTGAGCACATTCCTCGTGAACCAACCTGGTGGGCGGTAGTGGAGGGTCGGGGTCTCGATGGTCATGGCGCATCTCCTCCGGCTAACGTTGTTACCAGTATGGCTAACAACGTTCGCCAGCGCAACCCCAGGGCGGGGTCGGCGTAGCCCGACGACCGTCAGGTCCGGCTGGCCATGTACTTGGCGTAGCCGTCGGCCAGCTCCCGCAGCTCCGGGTCCTGCCGGAACAGCGGCTCGAACTTCTCCCTGGCGGCCAGGCGCTTGGCCGGGAAGTACTCCGTGGGCCAGTTGCCCTCGTGGGGGCGATAGCTCTTCAGCACGTTGCGGGCCACGGTGGACTTGTGCACCTCGTCGACCCCGTCGGCGATGCCCATGGTCGGGGCGCCGGCGTACATGGCCTGCAGCGGGGTGAGGTTGGTGGTGCCCAGCGAGCCGAGGATGTGCAGGGCGTTGAACGACACCTCGCGCAGCACCTTGGCCATCGAGTACTTCACTGCGGCGATGTCGGTCCGGGTCTCCTGGGTGCTGGTGTTGTCGATCTTCCAGGCCGTCTCGAGCACGAAGAGTCGCAGCATGCGGATCTGGGCGTAGGAGTCGGCGATCTTCTCCTGCACCATCTGGTGCTCGGCGATGGTCTTGCCGTGGGACTCGCGGCTCAGGGCCCGCTCGCACATCATGTCGAAGGCCAGCTTGCACTGGGCGATGGTGCGCATGGCGTGGTGGATGCGCCCGCCGCCGAGGCGCCGCTGCGCCAGCACCTTGGCGCCGTCCTCCGGGCCGAGCAGGTGGTCGAGGGGCACCCGCACCTCGTTGTAGATGATGTGGTTGTGGTTGCGGGGCTCCGGCTGGATCTCCACCCCGGGGGTGGTGCGGGGCACGACGTACATGCCGTTCGTGCACATCACGAAGAGGATGTCGGCCACCCGGCCGGCGCTGGTGAACCACTTCTCTCCGTTGATGACCCACTCGTCGCCGTCACGGGTGGCGTAGGTGGTGAAGAGGTTCGGGTCGGACCCGCCCTGCGGCTCGGTCATCGAGTAGGCCGACCACATCTCCTGGTTGAGCATGGGCTCGAGCCAGCGCTTCTTCTGCTCGTCAGTGCCGTAGGCGGCCAGCATCTCCATGTTCCCGGTGTCCGGCGCGGCGGCCCCGAACATCTGCGGGGCTGACGGATACCGACCCAGGATCTCGGTCAAGCGGCCGAGCTTCAGCTGTCCGTAGCCGGGCCCGCCGAGCTCCTCGTCGAGGAAGATCGCCCACAGCCCCTGGGCCCTCACCTGATCCTGGAGGTTCTTGACGAGCCCCTTGATCTTCGGGTCCTTCGAACGGATGGCGTAGGGGAACACGTACTCGAGCGGCTCCACCTCCTCGCGACAGAACTGCTCGACCCAGTCGAGCTTCGCTTGGAACTCAGGTTCGGTGGAGAAGTCCCAACCCATGCAGATGACCCCCGTGTCGTGGTGTTGCCCGTTCGCAGCCGAGCATAGAGAGCCGGTCAGGTCCTGACGTGGGCCGCCAGGCGCTCGCCGGTCGGGGTGGAGCCGTCGGCGACCAGACCGCCTTCGCGCCCGGGGGCGGCGTTGAGCTCGAACACGGTGATGCGCAGCTCGCGTACCACCCGATCGAGCTCCTCGATGGCCTGATCGATCCGATAGGTCACCTCGGAGTTCGCGCCGACGAACTGAAGGGCGTTGTGAAGCGTGAGCCCGGTGGCGAAGAGCCGCTGGACGACGATGTCGTGCAAGTCGCGCTCGATTCGATCCCGGTCCAGCTCCACATCGGTTCGCCGCAGCGCGGCGCCGTTGGATCCATGGTGCAGCACTGCGGAACCGTTGGCTGCCGCGGGCATGACCATCGTTTGATACCCCGTTCGGTGTGGACTCTGTGGTCGCGTTACCGAGGTCCGGAGTAACGAGGGCGGGGCTCCTGGAATCGGAGCCTCGCTGCGGACCCGAGAGTACACCCCTCATCGCTTCGAATCGTCCTGGGTAGGGCCTTGGGGACGACGGCAGCGATGACGCGGCCGACCGAGCGGCACGTGGGCGGACCAGGCGGCGGGTTCCGCACTCCAGAGCCGCGCTCCTCAAGGCTCGGGACCTTCGGGCCTGCTCCCCGGTGGACGTGCGCCACCCCGGACCTGGCCAGCGACGCTCCCGCACCGAAGCGACGTACCGGGAGCTCGGCTACGAACCGTCACCACCGATATGAGCGAGTTCCGGAAGCTCGCAGGCTGCGTGACCTGTCTGTCAGTCCGGCTCCGCTCCCTCGTGATGTGATCACTCGTCGATCTCGGCCCGACGAAGCGGTGCCGACGTGGATCGCCGGCGTCGGACTCCCTGTCATCAGCGTTCGGTGCCACCGGCACAGGGTTTCGACCCGCATCGTCCATGGGGCATCACGACCGCACCGTCCCATCGGTGCCGATGGTGGGCGTGAGCAACATCGAGACCTCGATGACCCCGCCGCTGAAGCGAGTGACCGTCGTGAACGGCGAGCGGGTGAAGACGCCGAGCATCCGTCGGTTCTCCGGCAGGGTCTGCGCCACGAACTCGACGATGCCGACCGCCTGTGCCGCAGCGGCGAGCCGTGCGAGGAGCTGGGTGGCGAGGCCATCGCCTCGATGGCCTTCGGCGGTGACGAACGCGACCTCGGCGCAATTGCTCGGCTGGATCCGGTCGTAGCGGCCCACTGCGATGATCTCGGTGCCGACGGTCACGATGATGGCTTCCCGGTCGAGGTGGTCGACGTGGGAGAACCGGTCGACCTCGGTGGCAGTGAGGTGGGGGTGGACGGCGAAGAACCGGGACCGCTGCGCGTCGGCCGAGAGGGCTTCGTGGAAGCGCACCAGCGCCGGGCCGTCCGACGGGAGGATCGGCCGGAAGGTGGGCATGTCGGCGAGCGTCGCGGCTGGGGTGCTGGTGCTCACGGTGGTGGGGGCCATGGACTCGATCTCCTGGATCGCAGGCTCCCGATGGGGGCCACCGCCGGCGGCTTGATGGTGGCGGTCATGGGGCCCTTCCAGGAGGATGGCCGGGGCAATGCGCTTCCGGCGCTCAAAGCATAGGGTTGGCGGCGGGCCGGGCTGTAGGGCCGATGGTTGGTCCTGGACGGGACCTTCGGCCCTACGGAACGGGGGTGCAGCAGCGCAGGGTGGGTCACATGACGAACGGCCATGTGGCTCCTGAGCTAGGCGGCCTCCGCCACGCGCTCGCGCGCGAGCGGAAGGCCAGCTGATGGCTCCCCACCCCGATGGTGACGAGCTTGAGGAGCTCACGGTCACCGAGTGCTGGGCGTTGGTCCGTGGCCAACGGATCGGCCGATTCGCAGCGAACCGACCAGGCGGCGGGCCGATGGTCGTCCCGGTCAACTTCAAGGTCGACCACGACCTGACGATCGTGTTCCGGTCCGGTGGCGGCGCAAAGCTGGCGGCGTCAACGCGCGGCATCGTCGCCATCCAGGTCGACGAGGTCGATCCGCTCCACCGCGTCGGCTGGAGCGTGCTGGTCGAGGGAACTGCCCGCTGGCTCTACGAAGAACAAGACGCGGTGGACCTCGAGACGTGGGCACCAGGATCACGCCCCTACGTCGTGAGGATCACACCGACCCGCGTCACCGGCCGACGGATCCGGCTCGATCAGCTCGACACCGACGGTCGGGGCTACCGATAGTGACCGGCTGCGACATGCGGCGTTCGCAGCGGTCCAGCCGTTGAGGGGACCGGTCCCGGAGATCACGGTGGGCCTCGTGCATGACGTCGACCCGCATGACTTCGCCCCCGCCGGCCTCACGGCCATCGAGGCGAAGCGGCGCCTGGCGGCCGACGGACCGAACGAGCTGCCGCGGCCCACGACGCCGTCGGTTGGTGCACGAGCGCTCCGTCACCTCGTCGAGCCACTGTCGCTGATCCTCGTTGCCGCCGCCGTCGCCAGCGTCGGCGTGCTGGGCCACCGACTCGAGGGGCTGGCGATTGCCGCCATCGTCGGTCTCAACGGGATCATCGGCACGACGCAGGAGGCCAAGGCGGCCGCGGCCGTCGCAGCGCTCGATCAGCTCACCGCCCCCGCCGCCCGCGTCCGCCGCGATGGGAGTGTGCAAGTCGAGCCGGCCGATGGCCGTTTCAGTCCGACCGTGCCAGCGTGCGCACGACGAGGACGGGACAGTGCGCCCGATGCACAGTCCTCAGGGCCACGCTGCCCAGAACCGCGCGGGCCAGGCCCGTGCGACCGTGGGTGGCGACCGCGAGGAGCTCGGCATGCCGGTCCGCGAATCCGGCGATGGCCGTCGCCGGGTCGCCGTAGAGGAGGTCGACCTCCAGCGGTGGCTCGCCCGCCGCCTGGTTCACAAGCTGGGCCAGACGGTCACGGTCGAGGGCATCGAGCGCCCCCGCCACTCCGGGATATGGAGAACCCGGCTCGACCACGTGAACGAGGTGCAGCGGGAGGCCGAGCCTTCGAGCCCATGCGGACGCCACGGGGAGCATGGCCGCGGAGAGCGCGGAGCCGTCGACACCCGCGACGAGAGCGGTCCGATCTCCCAACGGGATGTCCCCTACGTGTGGCCCGACGAGCACCAGAGGTTGGTCCACCAGGCGGAGGGTCTCTTCGGCGACGCTTCCCAGCAGGGCATGCCCCAACCCACTGCGGCCGATGGTCGCCATGCAGATGGTGCCGCCCTCCCGGGCCGCCCAGCCGGCGATGGAAGGAGCCGCGGAGGAGTCGTCCGTGACGGTCACCTGGACGGATGCCGGTGCCGGGAGCCGGCCGGCCAGATCGATCAGGTAGCGCTTGGCGGCGGCCGCCTCGCCCTCGTCGAACGACCAGCTGAACAGGCAGACCGTGGCATCGAGTCGAGAGGCCAGCCGCAGCGCAGGCAGGATCGCTCGCTCGGACTCCCCGGAAAGGTCGACTGGGACCAAGACCCGGTTGGGCGCCGGTCCGATCGTCATCACGCCGGCTTTCGTCGATAGATGCGTCGACCGGTCACCTCGACCGGCCGGATCCGGATCCAATGGGCCTTCTCGCCCACCGCCCAGAAGTGCAGCGGAAGCCCGGCCGCCCCACGCATGCCCTCGGCGTCGGCGAGCTCTTCCGCCCGGCCTTTGACGAGGACGCTCCAGCCGGTGCGACCAGCAAGATCGAGCTCGTCCACTTCGAAGCAGATCGACGGGCTCCGCTCCAGCTCCCTGAGCTTGTTGCCTGGGTCGGTCCTGAACACGATCGTCTCCTGATCGACGACGAAGTTCACCGGGTAGATCTCCGGGGCGCTGTCGACGAGGACGCCGATCCGCCCGACGGGGGTGCCCGACAGCAACCGCCAGCACTCGGCGGGCGGGATGAGCTCCAGCCACGTACGTCCATCGAGCAGCGCCATCTCGTGCCCTCCTCTTGTGCGGGGATGCCTCACCATGCGCTTACGAGGGCGTTGCGGGCAGGGCCGGTGGGCCCTGGGACGTAGGACCTTTGGCCCGTGTGATAGCCCGCGGTAACGAGGGCATCGGGCCTGGCTCCTCATAGGGCCGATGGTCCCATCACAAAGGACCAGCCGACCCTGACGCGGCCGGGTGTGAGGACGCGACAGTGGAGCCATGACGCACATCGTGGTGGGAGTTGATGGCTCGGAGACCGCAGGGAGCGCGCTGCAGTGGGCGCTTCGCGAGGCGACGTTGCGTCAGCAGTCAGTCGTGGCGGTCCTGGCGTGGGGGTTCCTCGACCAGCACCACCCCATCGCCACTGAGCCGTTTGACCCGAGCTACGGCGAGGCCGACGCCGTTGCCGCGCTGGACGCCTTCGTGGTCCAGGCCGTCGGCGCGGCGGCGCCGGTCGAGCGCCGGGTCGTCTGCGAACTACCGGCGCAAGCCCTGCTGGAGGTGTCGGCCGACGCCGCGCTGCTGGTCGTCGGAGCCCGAGGTCTCGGCGGCTTCCGCGGGCTGCTGCTTGGCTCGGTGAGCCAGCAGACCCTGCACCACGCCACCTGCCCGATCGCCATCGTCCGCTCGGACGGGGCCGCACGAAGCGAGGGCCTCATGGAACGTATCGTTGTCGGCATCGATGGCTCTCAGACCGCTCGCCGGGCGCTGCGGTGGGCCATCAAGGAGGCTCGGGTACGAGGAGCATCGCTCGAGGTCGTCCACTCCTGGCATGTTCCCTACGTCGGGGGCTACCCGTACGCAGGCGCTGCCTTCGACCCGGCCCCCTTCGAGGCGGCGGCGCGGCAGACGCTCGATGTTGCGGTGGACGGGGAGGACACCAGCGGGCTGGCCGAACCAGCGCAGCGCCTGCTCGTGATGGGAAGCGCCGCGCAGGCCATCCTCGAGAGCGCCAAGGGTGCTGACCTCGTCGTCATGGGCTCACGAGGCCTGGGAGGCTTCAAGGGGCTCCTGCTGGGATCGGCCACCCATCAGGTGGCCCAGCACGCCACCTGCCCGGTGGTCATCGTCCCGCCCGAGACCTGAGCTGTGGTGGACAACCACGCTGAGGTCGTGGAGACGCACTCGGCAACGGTGTTCTTCGTCGGTGACCGCGCCTACAAGCTCAAGAAGCCGGTCGATCTCGGCTTCCTCGACTTCAGGTCCCGGGGAGCCCGTAGCGCCGTCTGTCACCGCGAGGTCGAGCTCAACCGGCGGCTGGCGCCCGACGTGTACCTGGGAGTAGCCGACGTCCACGACCCCGACGGCCGCGTCTGCGACCACCTCGTCGTCATGCGCCGGATGCCCGCCCACCGCCGCTTGGCCGAGCTCGTCCGCACCGGTGCACCCGTCGACGACCACGTCCGGCACATCGCCCACCGTGTCGCCGCGTTCCATGCGGGTTCGCCCCGCGTCGCCATGGCCGACGAAGAGGCCGGCGTCGACGCCACCCAGCGACGTTGGGAGACGAACACCAGCACGCTCCGTCAGACCGCCCCCGGCGCCTTCGATCCCGAGCAGGTCGAGCTGGTGCAGCACCTGGCGGACCGCTTCCTCGATGGCCGCCGACCGCTGTTCGACGAGCGGATCTCCCGCGGACGAGCGGTGGACGGACACGGGGATCTCCTGGCCGACGACATCTTCTGCCTCGATGAAGGCCCGCGCATCCTCGACTGCATCGAGTTCGATGACCGGCTGCGGATGGGAGACGGGCTGGCCGACGCGGCCTTCCTCGCCATGGACCTCGAGCACCTCGGCCGTCCCGATCTGGGCAACCGGTTCCTCGACGCCTACCGCGAGCATCGCGGCGACGTCTGGCCTGCCTCGCTCGCCCATCACCACATCGCCTATCGGGCCCAGGTCCGGGCCAAGGTCTCGGCGATCAGCGCCGCCCAGGGCAACCCTGAGGCTCTCCCAGAAGCCCGAGCCCTCCTCGACCTGGCCGCTCACCACCTCGAGCAGGGCCGTGTTCGTCTCGTGCTCGTCGGTGGGCTTCCCGGCACCGGCAAGTCGACCCTCGCCCGCGGCCTGTCGGAACGGTTGGACGTCCTGCTCCTGCGCTCCGACGAGGTGCGCAAGGAGCTGGCGGGGTTGCCCGTGGACGAGGGCGCGCCGGCGCCGTTCGGAGAGGGCATCTACTCCAGCGCCTCCACCGATCAGACGTACGCGACGATGCTCGCTCGGGCGGAGACGGCCCTCGGCATGGGAGAGACCGTCCTCATCGATGCCTCGTGGACCTCGGAGGCCCTTCGCCGGCGGGCCCGGGCGCTCGCGGCCAAGTCGGACGCAGACCTGGTCGAGCTCCACTGCGATGCGCCCGCCTCGATTGCGCACGACCGCATCCGGCGCCGCCTCGCCGATGCCGCGGATGCATCAGACGCCACGCCGGCCATCGCCCGGGCGATGGGAGCGATGCAGGCCCCTTGGCCGGAGGCGACCACGATCGACACGACCGTCGACGCCACCGAGGCGCTGGCGATCGGGCTCCAGCACCTCCGACAGCCATCGGCTCAGCGGGCCACGGCCCCGGACTGAGCCTCGGCCCTCCGGCACCCGCCACTCGCGGATTCGTCGGTCTCGTCGTCGATGCTGCCGGCGGGCACTCCGTCGCCCTTCTAGGGGACCTTCGGCCCTAGTCCACCGTGATCGGAGTCACGAAGATGAACGTGCAGCTCAATGGAAGGAGACGCATGTACGCAACCGTGGGCTATCGCATCATCATCAAGGGTCATCGCATTGGAGAGCCGGACCGCGACTGTGAGGTCATCGAGGTCCAGGGTCCCGACGGGACTCCGCCCTACCGCGTCCGCTGGGACGACTCGGGCCACGAGTGCCTCTTCTTCCCGGGCTCAGACGCCAGTGTGCAGCACTTCGACCACGCCCGTTCATAGAGGCGCCAACAGAAGGAGACAAGATGAGAGCAATCGATGCAGTGCGCCGTTCCGGCATCGGGGTCGGCCCCGATCGCACCATTCGGGACGCCGCCGTCCTCATGGAGGAGGCAGGTGTCGGGACCCTGGCCATCATCGAGGGTGACCGTCTGGTGGGCATCGTGACCGACAGAGACCTCGTTCGACGGGGTCTCGCGCGCGGGCTGACGGCCGAAGCCCGGGTGGACGGTGTGATGTCGGCACCTGTCATCACGATCTCCGCCGACGCCGACCTCCACGAGGCCTTCGGCATCTTCCGCACCCATGCCCTACGCCGTCTGGCTGTGGTGCGTGGAGAGCAGTTCATCGGCACGCTCACCATCGACGATCTCCTCATCGATCTGGCGGCCGACCTCGCGGACCTGGTCCGCCCGATCACTGCGGAGGTCCTGTTCTCCCACCACGACAGCGCTCCGCTTGTCACGACCTGAGACCACCGCCGTGTTCCGGACCTGCGGTTCAGTGATGAGCCAGTACCTCGCGATAGACGTCGAGGTACTGGTCGACCATCCGTCCTCGGGAGAACCGGGCCACTGTGGTGGCCCGAATCGCTGAGCGATCCAGGCTTCCAGCTCGATGGACCGCCGCGATGGCCGCCGCAAGGTCCTTGACCAAGAACCCCGTCGACCCATCGTCGAGGAGCTCGGCCATGGCTCCGCGGTCGTAGGCGACCACCGGAGTACCGCAGGCCATGGCCTCCACCACGCTGTAGCCGAAGGGCTCGTCGAAGTCGATGAGGTGCAACAGGGCGTGGGCTCGGCCGAGGACGGCGACCCGGTCGTCGGGGCCCACGGGTCCGAGGTAGCGAACCCGATCGCCGTCGATGTGGGGCGCTACCACTTCGTCGAAGTAGCGCTGGTCCTGGATGATGCCGGCGATCAGCAGGCGGCGACCGGCGCCAGCCGCCGCCGCAATGGCGGTTCCGGTGCCCTTGTCGGGATGGATGCGCCCGAAGAACAACAGGTGCTCGTCAGGATCAGGATGCACGGCGAAGGTGTCCACGTCGATGCCGTGGTGGATCGTGGCGGCGTAGTGGAGGGCGGGATGGCGGTCGGCATCGCTGATGGCCACGTAGGTGGTGGTGGCGTCGTAGCGCTCGTAGACCGGGAGGATCTGGGGCGACGAGAACCCGTGGATCGTGGTCACCACGGGGGTGTCCACCAGGTGGCTGTAGGTGAGGGGCAAGAAGTCGAACCCGTTGTGGATGATGTCGAAGCTCGTGGCCTGCTCGAACACCTCCGCGATGTGCAGGCACTCGACCACCTTCGGATCGACGGTGTCGTCCTCGGACCAGCCATGCGCCGTGGTGGAGCGCAGCGTGGCCGTGGTGAGCGAGTCGGCCGTGGCAAACAGCGTCACGTCATGACCCTGCTCGACGAGGCCCTCCGTGAGGAGCGATGCGAACTGCTCCCAAGGCCCGTAGTGCCGGGGCGGTGTACGCCAGGCGAGGGGCGCCAGCACGGCGATTCGCAGCTTCGGGCGGGCGTCGGTGCGATGCGCAGCGTCAGGAACGGCCTCAGGGTACCGGTGTCGAGTTCGAGCGGTGGGGGTAGGTTGCGCAGACACCCCTTGGGAGAGTCGCCTCGCGGGCCCGACGCCTTGACCGAGCCATCGCAAGGAGCTTGTAGTGCACACCCGCACCCCCGCCGTTCCCGTTGATCAGCGCGGGACGGAGGCGTCCCGTTCCTT
>JBDSUN010000279.1:0-27481 GCA_039927735.1 Acidimicrobiales bacterium
GAGGTGCTCGACCCCTTGCTCGAGCATGCGGGTGGTGATGGCCCGGCTCACCTTGTCGCGCGAGAGCAGCTCGTCGACGAAGCGCTCGCCCTTGCTGTCGCGCAGCAAGGCGCCGTGGCCACGCAGGGCCTCCGACAGCAGCGGCCGAGGCATGGCGGGGTGGTGCAGCGCGGTGGGGTGGAACTGCTCGAACTCGATGTCGGCCACCGCCACCCCCGCCCGGATGGCCATGGCCACCCCATCGCCGGTGGCCTCCTGCGGGTTGGTGGTGACGGCGAACAGCTGCCCGTAGCCGCCAGTGGCCACCAGCACGTTGGTAGCCCGCACCTCGGTGCGCCGGCCGGAGAGGTCGGCGGCCAGCACGCCCCGGCAGCGCCCACCCTCCAGGATGAGGTCCAGGGCAAAGGAGCTCTCGTGCACGGTCGCCACCTCGGCCCGCACGGCATCGACCAGGGTGCGCTCGATCTCGGCGCCGGTGGCCGCCCCCCCGGCGTGCACGATGCGGGGCAGCGAGTGGCCGCCCTCACGCGCCAGCTCGAGCTGGCCCTGCGGATCACGGTCGAACGCGGCGCCGAGGGCGATGAGCTCGTGGACGCGCGAGGGCCCCTCGTCCACCAGCACCCGCACCGCATCGACGTCGCACAACCCGGCGCCAGCGGCCAGCGTGTCGGCCAGGTGCAGGTCAGTGGAGTCGGGATCGCCTCCCAGCACCGCCGCCACGCCCCCCTGGGCCCAGCGCGTGGTGGCCTGCTGCAGCTCCGCCTTGGTGACGACCCCCACCCGCATGCCGTGGATCTCCGCCGCCCGCACCGCTGCCGAGAGCCCCGCCACCCCCGACCCCAGCACTAAGAGGTCAAGGTCGGCCACGACCAAGGTCTAGCGCTTACGCCCCATGCCCTCGTGGCCCGACGATGGGAGTCGTCGGCCGACGTGGCGCCCGGCGAAGCTCAGCGCGCCGAAGGCGGTTCCCTAGCTCGATCCCGACGCAGTCATGTCGGGATCGAAGACCGCGGCCCCAAGGTTGTCGATCAGCCGGGCCCGGCCGAAGCGGACGGCGGCGACCAGGCGCAAGCTCCCCTGCAACGGCTCGACCACCTCGAGGGTGTCGGCGTCCACCACCTCCGCGTAGTCCAGCTCGCCGAGCGGCTGCGCAACGATGAGGTCGGCCATCAGGGTCCGCACCCGGGCCGGGTCGCGCTCGCCGGCATCGATGGCCATCCGCCCCACCAGCAGCGCGGCGTGCACGACGGGCGCGGCCTCCCGCTCGTCGGCGCTGAGGTAGGCGTTGCGGCTCGACATGGCCAGGCCATCTGCCTCCCGCAGGGTCGGGCACGCCACCACCTCCACCGGCAGGGACAGGTCGCCGGCCATCTGGCGCACCACGGCGACCTGCTGGAAGTCCTTCTCGCCGAAGTACGCCCGGCACGGCCCGACGATGGCGAAGAGCTTGGCCACCACCGTCGCCACACCGGCGAAGTGGCCCGGGCGGGTGCGCCCCTCCAGCGGCTCCGAGACTCCGGTCACGGTGACCGACGTCCGAACCCCTCCCTGCGGGTACATCTCGGAGGCGGACGGGACGAAGAGCAGGTCCACACCCGCTGCCTCGGCCCGCGCGGCGTCGCCGACCAGGTCGCGGGGATAGGCGTCGAGATCCTCGCCGGCACCGAACTGGAGTGGGTTGACGAAGATCGATGCCACCACCACGTCGGTGTCGACCCTGGCTGCCGCCATCAACGAGGCGTGGCCGGCATGCAGGTAGCCCATGGTCGGCACGAAGCCGACGATCTGGCCGGCGGCGCGGGCGGCGTCGAGGCGAGCCCGAAGCTCGTTGATGGTGGTCACGATCGTCACGGGCACAGCCGGGCCGCCTCGCGCGCCATGGCCTCATAGGCGGGCCGCTCGTCAGCGGGCAGCGCGGCGAGGTGGCGGGCCACCGTCTCCGCGTCCCCCCGGCGCACCGGGCCGGTCAGCGCCGCTCGGGGCCCGAGGGCTGCCACGTCGGACAGGCTGCCGCGCGCCAGGTCGAGGAGCGCCTCCACGGGAGCGCCGACGCCGGCCGCCACCCGCTCGGCCTGGCCCAGCAGGGCGACGAGGTGGTTGGAGGCGATCACCGCGGCGGCGTGGTACCGGGCCCAGTCCGCCTCGGCCACCTGCACCGAGCGCCCCTGGAGGCTGGCCACCACCTCCGCCACCAACGGGTCGCCCTCCTCGGCCAGACCGAACCACGCCCCGACCAACCGCTCCGCCCCTCGCTCGGCATCGGGCAGGGCGACGAGGGGGTGCAGGACGGATCGCTGCGGGTGCGCCGCCAGCGGCGCCAGTCCGAGCGAACCGGACAGGTGGGCCACCACGGCGCCGGCCGACGGCTCCACGGCCGATGCCACCCCTCCGACCGCGTGGTCGGGAGTGGCGATAACGAGCAGGTCGGTGGCGTGGGCGGCGCCGCCGACATCGTCGGCGCGACCCAGCAGCGGGTGCACCTCCCACTCCGCCCGTGACAGGGCGGTGGCCAGCGAGCTGCCCGCCCGCCCCGAACCGATGATGCGGACGCGCAGCACGCCGGCTCAGCGCTCCAGGTCGGCGAGGGCGCCGAGGGTCCGCACCTCACCCGGTGCAGAGGCCAGCGCCTCGGCACCGACCAGGTCAGGCGCCAGGTCGGCGAGGGGCGCCAGCACGAAGCGCCGCTCCCACAGGCGGGGATGGGGCACCTCGAGGTCGTCCTCGACGACGGTGCGACCCTCCACCCACAGCACGTCCACGTCGAGGGTGCGAGGACCCCAGCGGACCTCCCGCACGCGCCCGGCCGCCTGCTCGAGGGAGTGGCACACCTCCAGCAGCTCCCGAGGCTGGAGCGAGGTGTCGAGCTCCGCCACCAGGTTGAGGTAGGCGCCTTGGTCGTCGGGACCGCCGATCGGCTCCGTCTCGTAGACGGGCGACACCGCCACGAGGTCGGGGAGCGAGGCGACGGCGTCCCGGAGAACGCCGACGCGATCGCCCAGGTTGCTTCCCATCCCGAGGAAGGCGCGGGCCATCAGCGCTCCCGGGTGATGCGAACGCCCGAGGTGCTCAGCTGCTGGGCGACGGGCGGACGCAGCTTGCGCAGCGCCACCGTGACCGCCGCGATCCGGGCGTCCTGCTGCATCAGCGTGGCGGCGACGTGTTCGGCCAGCGCCTCGAGCAGGGCGTACGACGTCGTGGTGACCGTCTCCTCCGCCGCCGCGCACAACCCGCCGTAGTCGACCGTGTCGGTCAGCTCGTCGCTGACCCCGGCGGCGGCCAGGTCGAGTCGGATGTCGAGATCGAGCTCGAGGGGCTGGGGTTGGGCCTGCTCGTGGGGGAGCACGCCGACGACGCCGGCCAGGCGCAGACCCCGCAGCTCGATGACATCGCCAGCGGCCACCCCTACCCCTTGGGGATGGTGGCGGCCATGGCCACGAGGTCTCGACCCAGTGGCGCCATCTGGCGGGACAGCAGTCGCTCGACGACGGAGGTGGCCTGGGGCGCCAGCGGTACCACCTCGGCCCACAGCAGGTAGCCGGCCATGAGCCCAGCCACCCGGTCGGACAGCTCGTCCTGGTGCACCAGCACCTTCCCGCCCGCCGCCAGCATGCCGGCCAGCTCGGGGAAGAGCGTCTGCAGGACGGTGTGGGCATCGTCGTGCTGTCCGAAGGGAAGGTGGCGCCACGCCACCCCCAGCTCATCGTAGTTGTGGAGGTTGTGCGGCGACGGGATCAGCGTGACGACGCAGGTGAAGCCCTGCTCCCGGATCCAGATGATCTCCTCCTGCCGGCGCACCCGGCGATGGTTGGCGCCGTAGCCGCCGGGACGTTCGCACACGGCCAGCTTGTCCTTCAGGATCCACGCGAAGTTGCGGGGCTGGATGCCCTGCGCCCACTTGCCCTTGATCACCACGACTGCTGCTCCCTCTGTGCGGGCGCGGCGGTCATGCCGCGTCCTCGATGTTGTGCGGGCCCGCGACTCGCGCAGCCACCGCGGTGGCACCCACGTCGTGGGCTCGCACCATGGCGGCGCCACAGGTCATGGCCCAGGTGGCGGTGGCCACCGAGCCCTCGATCCGGTCGCCGGCGGACGTCGGCCGATCGAGCCCATCGGACGCCCCCAAGAGCTGGCCGAGGAAGGCCTTGCGGCTGGTGCCCACGAGCACCGGGAACCCGCTGGCCACGAACGCATCCAGGTGGGCCAGGAGGGTCAGGTTGTGCTCGGCCGTCTTGCCGAAGCCGATGCCGGGGTCGATCCAGACCTCGGGCACGCCGGCGGCCCGGGCGGCCTCACCCCGTTCGACGAGCAGCTCGAGCACCTCGGCCACGACGTCGTCGTAGCGGGGGGCGTCCTGCATCGTGCCCGGTTCGCCCTGCACGTGCATGGCCGCCCAGGCGACGCCGAGCTCGGCCGCCACCTCGCCGAGGTTGGCGCCGACGTCGTTGAGGAGGGTGGCCCCCGCCGCCACCGCCGCCCGGGCCACCGCTGCCTTGCGGGTGTCCACCGACACGCGCGCCCCGTCGGCGGCCAGCGCCTCGATCACCGGGATGACGCGACGCAGCTCCTCAGCCTCCGGAACGGGCGCCGCTCCGGGTCGGGTGGACTCGCCGCCCACGTCGAGCCAATCCGCGCCCTCTGCGAGCAGCGCACGACCGTGGCTGACGGCAGCCCGAGGGTCGGAGAAGCGGCCGCCGTCCGAGAACGAGTCGGGTGTCGCATTGATGACACCCATGACGAGCGGACGCTGGAGCACCCCGGCAGTGTAGAGGGCCGATCCTGCACCCGTTCGGGGCTCGACGGGCCCTTCTCGGGTCCTTCAGCCCCTCACGGTGCCGCCCCGAGCCTGGCGTTGCGGAAGGGGGGGACCGGTCGCCCGTCCGGAGTGGTCGGACCTGGCCCTAACCACGACCGGTGACGAAGCGCATGGCCTCCTGGCGAGTGGAGATGTTCTCCCGGAAGAGACCGCGCACGGCCGAGGTCACCGTGGTGGAGCCGGCCTTCTGCACGCCTCGCATCGACATGCACAGGTGCTCGGCCTCGATGATGACCATCACACCGCGGGGCTCGAGGGTGCGCTCCATGGCGTCGGCGATCTGGGCGGTGAGCTGTTCCTGCACCTGCGGGCGACGGCTGAACCCCTCCACCAGTCGGGCGATCTTGGACAGCCCGGTGATGCGCCCGTCGATGCCCGGGATGTAGGCGACGTGGGCGGTGCCGCTGAAGGGCAGGAGGTGGTGCTCGCACAGCGACTGGAGAGGGATGTCCCGCACCATCACCATCTCGTCGTGCCCCGCCTCGAAGGTGACGGTGAGGTGCTCGGACGGGTCCTCGTGCAGACCGGAGCAGATCTGGGCATAGGCCCGGGCCACCCGGACCGGGGTGTCCTGGAGGCCGTCCCGGCTCGGGTCCTCACCGATCGCCTCGAGGATCTCGCGCACCGCCTTCTCGATGCGGGGTAGATCCATCGGCGTGTCGAGGGCGGCGCGCTCGCGCGTCATCGGGTCAGGTGCCACTCGGGCGCGGCGAGCGCAGGCCGAGCCGCTTCCACCAACGGACCTTGGACGGGGCCGGCTCGAGGAGTGGCCGGTCGACCGGCTCGGCCACCGGGTGCGCCTCGACGACGGCAGCGCCGACCAGCTCCGGGCCGATGGGCATGACCTCGTCCGTGGGCTCGGGGTCGGCATCGGGCACGCTGATCCCGGTGCCCTTGTCGAGTGGGCCGAAGATCTCGGCCAGGTCGGAGTCCTCGAGGGTCTCCTTCTCCACCAGCGCCTTGGCCAGGACGTCGAGCGTCTCGCGATGGGTGGCGAGGATGGTGCGGGCACGCTCGTGGGCGGTGTCGACGAGGGTGCGCACCTCGCCGTCCACCACGGCGGCGACCTCGGGTGAGTAGTCGGCCTCGTGGCCCATCTCCCGGCCCAGGAACACCTCGCCCTTGACCTTGCCGAACTGCTGCGGCCCGAGCTTGTCGCTCATGCCGTACTGGGTGACCATGCCGCGAGCGGTGTCGGTGCAGCGCTCGATGTCGTCGGAGGCCCCGGTGGTGATCTCGCCGAAGACGAGCTCCTCGGCGCTCCGCCCGCCGAGCAGCATGGCCATCGAGTCCTCGAGCTCGCTGCGCGTGCGCAGGTACTTGTCCTCGGTGGGGAGCGCCAACGTCCAGCCGAGCGCCCGACCCCGGGCAACGATGGACACCTTGTGGATCGGGTCGGTGCCCTCGAGCACGTGGCCCACCAAGGCATGACCGCCCTCGTGGTAGGCGATGGTGAGCTTCTCCTTCTCGCTCATGATCCGGTTCTTGCGCTCAGGGCCGGCCATCACACGATCGATGGCAGCTTCCAGCTCCGCGTGACCGATGAGCTGCAGGTTCCGGCGGGCCGCCAGCAAGGCGGCCTCGTTCATGAGGTTGGCGAGGTCGGCACCAGTGAAGCCAGGGGTGCGGCGGGCCAGGACGTCGAGCCGCACGTTCGGCTCCAGCGGCTTGCCCTTGGCGTGCACGGCAAGGATGGCCTTTCGGCCCTCCAGGTCGGGGCGGTCGACGACGATCTGGCGATCGAACCGGCCGGGCCGGAGCAGGGCCGGATCGAGGATGTCGGGTCGGTTGGAGGCGGCGATGAGGATGACGCCGGTGCGGGTGTCGAAGCCGTCCATCTCCACGAGCATCTGGTTGAGCGTCTGCTCCCGCTCGTCGTGCCCGCCCCCGAGGCCTGCGCCACGGTGGCGGCCCACGGCGTCGATCTCGTCCACGAAGATGATGGACGGTGCCGCCGTCTTGGCCTGCTCGAACAGATCGCGCACGCGGCTGGCGCCCACGCCGACGAACATCTCCACGAAGTCGGAGCCGGAGATGGAGAAGAACGGCACCTCGGCCTCGCCGGCCACCGCTCGAGCCAGCAGGGTCTTGCCGGTGCCAGGCGGGCCGTAGAGCAGCACGCCCTTGGGGATCTTGGCGCCGATGGCCTGGAAGCGGGCCGGGTTCTGGAGGAACTCCTTGATCTCGTGGAGCTCCTCGACGGCTTCGTCGCATCCGGCCACGTCGGCGAAGGTGACCTTGGGCTCGTCCTTCGACACCTGGCGGGCCTTGGCCTTGCCGAACTGCATCACCCGGTTGCCGCCGCCCTGCATGGAGTTGAGCACGAAGAGGAAGAGGCCGAACAGGATCACGATCGGCAGCAGGCTGAACAGGAGGGTGGTCCAGATGGAGTCGGCCTGCTGGTCGACCTCGAGCTCGATGGCCGGCTCGGCCTCCCCGATGTCGGTGGCCAGCTCATCGGCCAGCTCGGCGGGGTAGGAGACCTTGTACTCCTCGTCGTCCCGGAGCTCGCCGGTGACCTCGCTGGAGCGGTCCTTGATGGTGGCGGTGGCCACCTCGCCGTCCTCGACAAGGCCGAGGAACTCCGTGAGGGTGAGCTCGCGCGGGTCGTCCCCCTGCCGGAGGAGCTGCGAGGCGAAGAAGAGGGCGACGACGGCCAGCAGGACGTAGCCGAGGGTGGCGCGGGAGGGTCGCTTCATGCTGCGAGCAGGCTACCGGCGGGGTGCGACGAGCGGAACCGCGCGGCGGTCTACTCCTCGCCCTCGAACACGCAGACGTAGGGCAGGTTCCGGTACTTCTCGGCGAAGTCGAGGCCATAGCCGATCACGAACTTGGGCGGGATGCGGAACCCCACGTAGCGGAGCTCCTCGTCGGTCTTCTGGAGGCCCTCCCGGACGAGCAAGGCGCACACCTCGAGGCTGCTGGCTCCCCGAGCCGCCAGCGTCTTGCGCAGGTAGGACAAGGTGAGCCCGGAGTCGACGATGTCCTCCACGATGATCACGTCGCGACCGGTGAGATCGATGTCGAGGTCCTTGACGATGCGGACGACACCCGAGGTGCGGGTGGCGTTGCCGTAGGACGACACCGCCATGTAGTCGATCTCGAGAGGGAGGGCGATGGACCGGGAGAGGTCCGTCATGAACATGGCGGCACCCTTGAGCACGCCGATCAGGAGCGGCGCCCGGTCGGCGTAGTCCCTCGTGATGTCGGCGCCGAGCTCGGCCACCCGGGTCTGCAGGGTGACGGCGTCCACCACCACCTCGCCGAGGTCGGAGCTGGCGAACAGGTGCTGGTGCGCTCGCTCGGAGGCCACGTGGGCAACGTAACCGCAGGCTCAGCGCACGACCATTCGCTGCTGGTGCCGGCTCACCCTCCGTCCCCCGGCGATCTCGCAGGCCACCGCCTCGCCACGCGCCACCTCCAGCACCCGGGCGACCGTGGCGGCGTCGGGCGGATGGCACTCCGCACCCGTCCGCAGCCAACGTCGTACGGCCCGGGCGGCCACGGGTTCGGGGGCCGACGCCAAGGCCTTGGCGTCGGTGGGGTCGATGGCGGTGGCCAGGTCGTCGAGCAGCTGCGCCTCGGCCCGCAGGTGGCCGGCCTGGCCGGCGAGGACGGCGACGACGTCGCGCTCGGCGATGGCATCGAGCAGGGGGAGCAGCTCGTGGCGGATCCGGTTGCGGCGGAAGCGTCGGTCGTCGTTCGACGGGTCCTGCACGGGGTGGAGGCCGAGCTCGGCGCAGACGGCGTGGGTCTCGTGGCGACGCAGCGCGGCGATCGGTCGACGACGAGGGTCGAAGCCGCGCAGCCCGTCCAGGCCGGCGCCCCGGACGAGGTTGAGCAGCACGGTCTCGGCCTGGTCGTCGGCGGTGTGGCCGGTGAGCACGTCCGCCGGCAGCACGTCGTAGCGGGCCCGCCGGGCCCTGGCCTCGAGGTTCGGGCCGGCCATCACCGCCACCGCCTCCGATCGGAAGGCGGCGCCCCAGCGATCAGCGACGTCGGCCACCACCTGCGCCTCGTCCGCCGAGCCCGGCCGAAGGCCATGGTCGACGTGCACCGCCGTCACCTGGGTGCCCGCCTCCGCCGCCAGCACCAGCAGGGCGAGGGAGTCGGCACCCCCGGAGACGGCGCAGGTGGTGGCGGTGCCCGGAGAAGGGAACGTGCATCGGCCCAAGAGGCCCGCGATCACGGACGTGGGGCCTCCAGCACCGGGGCGAGGCTGCCGGCGCGCAGGAGGCGGAGCAGCTCGCTGACGTCGGTGATGCCGAGCTTGCGACCGATCCGCCGGAGGCTGGCGTACACGTTCGAGCGGCTCACGCCGAGGTCGAGGGCGGCCGCGCTCACCGTGGATGTGGCCAGCAGCGCCGCGAGCAGCTCACCCTGCTTGGGGGTGAGCTCGCGCCGGACGCCGGACGCGGGGACGGTCACCGCGATCGGCTCAGGGACCGCCGCGGTCGAGCGGGTCGCCGGTGGCCGCTCGAGCCGGCTCAGCCGGGTCTGGGTGCCGATCGGGGCCGCCCCGCCGGCGGCGTCCCGCTCGATGCGAGCCAGGCTGGCCAGCCCCTGGTGTTGGGCGGCCTTGCGCTGCTCGGGCTCGGCCGGACCGTCGAGCACGTCGTCGAGGGCGGCCAGCAGGTCGTCCGGGGCGAGTGGCTTGGTGAGGTAGCGGATGGCGCCTTCGATGCCGCCACGGGCGTGGTCGCCGTCGGTGTCCAGGGCCGTGAGCATGAGGACGGGGATGGTGCGGATCGCCTCGTCTGGGGCCGACTTGAGCCGCTCGAGCACGCCCCAGCCGTCGAGCCCCGGCATCATGACGTCGAGCAGGATGGCGTCGGGTCGCTCTCGTTCTGCGGCGGCCAGTGCGGCCACCCCGTCGCCGGCGGAGCACACCACGTGGCCGCTGAGCTCCAGGTGCACCCGGACCAACAGGATGATGTCGGGCTCGTCGTCGACCACCAGCACCTTGGCCATGCGCAGGTGAGCGTAGGGGTCAGCCCACGAGCTCGTCGGACAACCGCACCCGACCGAGCCACTCCTCGGGCTCCCGGATCTCCGCCAGGGTGGGCAACCAGCTCGCTCCCCGCCACACCGGCTCGAGAGCGTCCTTGCCGCCGCCGAGCCGTTCCACCTCCGCGATGAAGCGCTCTCCCTGGGCGTACTGGTTCATCTTGGCCTCGAAGCCGAGGAGCCGCTGGACGAGCTTGGCGGCCGGGTTGGCGTTGGCCCGTCGCTCGCGCAGCACCCGCGAGAAGCGGTGGGCGCTGGGGACCCGGTCGGCCCCCGCCCGGTCCATGGTGACGTCGCCGTGGCCCTCGAGGAGGCTCATGAGGCCGCCGATCTTGTCCAGCACCACCCGCTGCTCTGGCGACGCCAGCAGGGCGGCCAAGCCTCCGTCGTCGAGGGGCTTGCGTCCATGGCGGAGCTCGGTGGCGACCCGAACGAGGACGTCGAGGAAGCGCTTCGGGTCGGGGTCGACGGAGTCGAGCGTCTGCTGGACCAGGTCCAGGTAGTGCTCCTTCAGCCACGGCACACCGGTGAACTGGGCGCGGTGCGTGACCTCGTGCAGCGCCAACCAGAGCCGGAACTCCTTGGGCGGGAAGGCGAACCGCTTCTCCAGCGCCAGCACGTTGGGACCCACGTAGTAGACGACGTCTTGGTCATCCGGCGAGGCGTCGGCCGGATCCTCGATCACCAGCAGGTCGTACTGGCCGAGCACCCTCGACGACATCCACCCGAGGAGGAGGCCGACCTCAGCGCCGCTCACCTTGCGGGTGATCCCCGAGGCGACGCTGGTGCCCATGCGGTCGCCGAGCTTGTCGGTGAGCGGGCGCAGGAGGCGCTGGAAGCTGTTGACGTTGGCGTGCACCCAGCCGGCCCGATCCGTGACCCGGGCGCGCGCCGGGCCGGCCAGGCTGCGCAAGCCGGTCTCCTGCGCCACCAGCTCCTCCGCCTCCGCGGTGGCCTCGTCGAAGTCCCGCTGGAGGGAGTGGCCGAGGTAGGAGTCGGCGAAGGGCTCCCGGCCCGCCGCCCGGACGGCGACCCGCTCCGCGAGCTGCCAGTCGACTGGGCTGCTGCTCACGGGCTAGTCGTCACGTCCGTACTTGGGCCCCTGCGTCTTGCGGAGGTACGACGCCACGAGGGCGACGGTGACGAGCATGGCGGGGATGAAGACCGCCACACCGATCCAGTAGTGCCAGACGGGAGCCGCGAACATGAGGGGAGCGTAGACCGGGGCCTGGGGCGCCCTGGAATCAGGCGTGGGGCTCGTGGTGGAGGGCGGCTTCGATGCGAGCCAGCAGCCCTGGCGGGGCCTGGTCCTGGCAGCGCTGCTGCACGCACCGACGGAGCTCGGCGTAGAAGTCGTAGGGCTCGGCGCATGGGGCGCACTCGTCGAGGTGCACGGCGATCTGCTGGCGCTTGGCGTCGTCGATCTCGCCGGACAGCAGGTGGTAGATCTCGTGCAGGGCTTCGTCGCACTGCGGCTTCAGCGGGGCGGGGTCGGAGGCCATGGGATCTACGGAGCGGTGTCGCTGACCGGCTCGGCGAGACGGTGGGACACGGCAAAGTCGTACAACAGCTTCTCCAGGAGCTTTCTTCCCCGGTGCAGCCGGCTCATCACAGTGCCGATGGGGATGTCCATGATCTCGGCGATCTCCTTGTAGGAGAAGCCCTCGACGTCGGCGAGCAGCACGGCCATGCGGAAGTTGTCCGGGAGCTGCTCCACGGCGTCCTTCACCTCGGCCTCCGCGAAGAGGTCCATGAGGTCGTCCTCCGCCGAGCGTCCGGTGCGGGCGGCTTCGAGGCCACCGAGGCGGCGGTAGAGGTAGAGGTCCTCGACCTCGTCGAGGTCGGTCTCGTCGGGTCGGCGCTGCTTGGCCCGATAGGTGTTGATGTAGGTGTTGGTGAGGATCCGGTACAGCCAAGCCTTGAGGTTGGTGCCCTCCTCGAAGCCACCGAACCCTCGGTATGCCTTGAGGTAGGTCTCCTGCACGAGGTCCTCGGCATCGGCCGGGTTGCGGGTCATCCGCACGGCGCCCGAGTACAGGGAGCTCATGTGCTCCATCGCGAGCTCGGCGAACTTCGCCTGGTCGGCCACGGGGCCGAACCTACAGTCCGAAGTCTTCCTTGACCCCTTCGACGAAGCGGTGGAAGGCGATGTGGTCGGAGCTGAACGTCTTGCGCTCACCGTCCTTCTCCACCACCACCTCGTCGACCGATCCAGCGCCCTCGTTGATGGTCACCGGCGTCCAGCCGTCCTCGTAGACGAGCGTCCGCAGCTCCGCGAGCGTCGGGTCATCTCCCCATCCAGCCATCGGGCGAGGGTACCGCGCCTCAGGCCGGGCGGGGCTTGGTCGCGCAGTGGTCGGCGCCGGGACGGGTGCCGCGCCGGATGTCGGCGGCTCCGCTCTTGTCCGCCCTCGGCGTGACCGTACGCCGCATGCGAGCCTGCGCTCATGAAGATCCGCTCCGATCAGCGTCACGAGCTCCCTGTGCCGCCGGACGAGCTCTGGGGGGCGATGGCCAGGGTCGACGACTACCGCACCTGGTGGCCGTGGCTCCGTCGCTTCGACGCTGAAGGGCTCGTGGCGGGCTCGACGTGGGCGGCCGTGGTGCAGCCGCCCGTCCCCTACCGTCTGCGCTTCGAGGTCCACCTCGACGAGGTGGACCCGTCCCGGCTGGTGGTCGCCCACGTCACCGGCGACATCGTCGGCACCGCTCTCCTCCGGATCACGCCGACGGCGACCGGCTCCGAGCTCCACCTCGTGTCCGAGCTGACCCCCACCAACGCCGTCCTGCGCGCCGTCTCCCAGTTCGCCGCACCCGTCGCCCGCTTCGGCCACGAGTGGGTCCTCGACACTGGCCTCCGCCAGTTCCGCGCGAGCGCCTTTCCCTGAGTCGCGGGACGCCGCGACGCCCAGGGGGTGTTGCTGACGGCGGCGTCGAGCGCGCCGGTCCGGCGCGCTGGGCGACACCCTCCCCCTTGTTGCGCACCTCGCGATGGGAAACTGGGGCATGCGATTCTTGCGATGGGCGAAGGGGCGCGACCGTGACGTCGTCATCGACCTTCGGGAGCGGCTGGCACCCTACGGCGACCCGGATCCGGGGGTGGATGAACGCCACGACCCCGCGGTGGCGGAGGTCCGAGGTGAGGGGCGGCTGCGGCGTCCTCCGGCCGCAGGCCCCCGCCACATGGCGAGGTGACGGGTCTGGAGCCCGAGAGGAGAGTCGAGCTACTGACTGGTCTTGCGGGTCGCTGCCCGCATCTGTGCGCAGGCGTCCGCTGCGTCTCAGCGGTGCCGTAGCTCCCGAGGCTGAGGCCGGCGACTCGTCGCCCGAACCGGCCCCACGGCGACGCTCAGGAGAGCGTCGGCTGGCGGCACATCGCTTCCAGCCGTGCGGCGAGGTCCTCGCTCACTTGCGCGAGCTCCGGGTCCGGGAGGAGGTTCACCTGCTCATGGGGATCGCGCTCGAGGTCGAAGAGGACCCTTCCTGGCCGCTCGACATGCCCGATGAGCTTGAATTGGCCCCTACGTACCATGGGCCATCCCATGGAGATGGCGCTGAACACGTCCCGATCCAGGTCCGCCGGGCCTGGTCGACCCTCGAGAAGGGGAAGCAGACTGCGGCTGTCGAAGGCGAGGCCTTCCGGAGGGGGAACGCCGGCAAGGTCAAGCAGGGTGAGCGGGATGTCCGATGTCTGGACCAGATCGGCGATTCGCTGACCTCTCTGGATGCGCGGGCCCGCCGCCACGAACGCGACGCGGGCCAGATCGTCAAACGGTACCCAGGGCATCTTCCGCATCAGGCCGCGATGGCCGGCGAAGTCACCGTGATCTGATGTGAAGAGCACCACCGTCGAGTCCAGGTCCACCTGCGCCAAGACGCGACCTACCACGTCGTCGATCTGCTTTATCAGCCCGCGTACTGTTGCGAGGAACCTCGCGACCGATTCCGGGCGCTCGGCCTCACCTCGAGTTGGAGAGGCGTGGGTGGCCAGAACGAACACCATTGGCAAGTGGGCGTTCGCCGCCATTCCGTCCTCCGGCAGGAGGGAGTCGGCCCGGTCGTACATCGAGGCGTATGGCTCGGGAGGATCGTAGGGCGCGTGAGGGTGGGGGAACGACACGACGAGAAACAGCGGCCGACCGCGGTCACGATCGTCGAGGAAGGTCACTACCTCCCGCTCCACCCACGCCGTGGGGTGGGCGGCGGCCGGACTCGCAAACACGCCACGCACGGCGGGCTGGTCACCGGGTGGTCCACTGAGGCGGTGGTCGTCGAGCCCCTGCTCGATCAGCCAGTCGTGGTAGTCGTCCATGGTGTCGCCGCGTGCGATGCTGAGTTCGCCCAGACCCTGGCTGTGGATGTGCTCGCAGAGTCGGACGGTGTCAAAGCCATGGTCGGCGTGAACAGGCGCAAAGTGCATCTTGCCGATGGCAGCCGTCTCGTAGCCGTGGGCCCGTAGTTCGCGAGCGACTGTCCAGAACCCTTCGCGCAGCGCGAACTCGTTCTCCTGCGTGGGGTGCCGATGGGGCTGGATGCCCGTGAGCATCGAGACCCGCGAAGGCACGCACACCGTGGACGCGCTGTACGCACCGTCGAACGCAACGCCGCGTGCGGCGAGACCATCGACGTTCGGGGTCTCGAAGTGACCGGCGCTGGCGTACCCGACCTGATCGAAACGTTGTTGGTCGGTGATGAAGAGGATGATGTCCGGTGGTCGATCCCCCAGTCCGTCACGACCCACCGACGGATCCTCAGCTGCCTCACGGTTCGCGTCGATGCGCCAACCTACCGTCTGGTGTCTTGCCGGGCTGGAGAGTGGTGGGCCGTTGATGCCAGCCATTCTGCGACTTGCAGCTTGCCGACGTTGATCGGCTCGCAGCCGGGCGCGCGCCGGATGGTCGGTACGCATGATGCTCGCTCACCTCGAGCCAGGCGGCGACTCGCTTCACCGTCAACCACCCGCCGGTCGGCTCGGGTGACGGTGCTTCACAGCCGGGACTTGGGTGAACGGTGGGCGGCATGCCGACTTGGTCGACCCGACCAGCCGTTGGCGGAGGTCGGACGCTACCAAATCCAGATTCCACCACGGAAGGAATCTTCCCGCTGGAAGGTCAGCCCGCCGTCGAGGTGCTCGACGAGCTCTACCGGCTGGCCAAGGCAGAGCTCGTCGCAGACATGGCGGCGTGCGAAACGGCCGAGCCTTTGGTCCACTTCGGAAACATCCCGGGCCGAGAGCGCGTCCTTGTACGACGACCGCACCAGGGCCTACGTGGTACACGTCCAAGACGATGCCGACCGCTCGTCGCGCGCGCCACACCCAGGCCGGCCAGACGAATTTCCAGATGCTGTTCCCCGACCTCCTGGTTCCGATCTCGCATGGCGTGACCGCGGAGATTCGCTGGTCTAGGGGGCCGGACTCCACCCGGCCATCCGTGCCAACACCGGCGCAATCGGATCCCCGTCGGTCGATGGTTGTGCAACGGGGTCCTCGACCGCCGTGGCGGGTTCGGCGCTCTCGGGCAGGAGCACCAGTGTCTCGGGCGCTGTCGCCGGGGGTGCAGAAGCTGCGCCCGGGGGTGGTGGGATCGACGCAAGGGGCGCCTCTACTGCGGTCAAGTCGATCTCATCGATCGTGTTGGCCAGCCGACCCATCTGGTCGAGCGCGATCTGGAGGGAGACCAATGCCGTTCCCCGGCGTTCGACGATGGTCGCCTGCTGGTGGCGGGCGGTCTCGACGAGCTGGTGCGCCTGCGCTTCGGCGGAGGCCAGCACAGCTGCGGCCTGGGCCCGGATCTGGTCAGCCTCGATCTGCGCGCCCTCCACGACTTCTGCTGCCGTGGCGGCGGATTCCCCTTCCAGCTCCGCAGCCCGGTCGGCGAGGGTGCGGAGCATGTCAGCGACCTGCGAGCCGATGCGCTCGAGGTTGACGGTGGCCGAGGCGAGCTCATCCCGCTGCGTCTCAGCCCGCCGGAGCTGATCCTGTGTCGAGGTCAACAGGGCCAGCGTCGCCTTGCGGTCGTAGCCGATCAGCCGTAGCGGGAGACCGACCTGAAGCTGTGCCATTGTCCTACCTCCATGCACCGGTGAACGCTGCGATGAGGTTACGGACGGCGGGCACCGAACGGGGGGATGGCAAGTGGCTCGCTCACGGCCTCCGGCGACGCGCTCAGCTGGGGACGGTCCCCCCGAGGCAGCACGGGATCGATGAGTAGGCAGACCCCGGTCAACACAGACAGGGTGACTGCGGCGTGAACCAGGGTCGAGGCCGCAACCCATGCCAGCGAGCGGTGCTCCGTGTGCAGAGGAGCGACGACGGACGCCGGCGCCAGCTCAGACGTCCCCGATTCGAGGAGGTCCGCGGTCAGGCGGAGCTGGCGCAGCGACGCATGCAGCAGGTCGGCGGTCACCTGACAGGCATCGGCAGGTACGTTGGGCAGCCTTGAGGGCGACCCCCGCAACGCGTTGGCTGGGGGCCGACCGGTTGGCCGGCGCGACGCTCATCGATTCTGCGGGTGGCCATCTGCCGGCCATCTCGACTACCGAACCTCGCCCGCCGCCGAGGGACTGCCAGAGAGTGGTCATCACGTAACCGCAGGCCAGATACCTTTCGAGCCCGAGAGGAGAGTCGAACTCCTGACCTATTCATTACGAGTGAATTGCTCTACCAACTGAGCTACCCGGGCGGGACTCGCGACTCTATCCGAGCCCCTTCGGCCCTCCCAAGGAGCTACGGGTCGAGCGACGGGAGCTGGGCGAGGAGGGCTTGGAGGAGCAGGGCTTCGTTGGGGAAGCGCTCGAGGGCCAGCGCGGCGTCCTCGATGCGGTGGATGCCGGCTACCACCTCGGCTGGGTGGCGGGCGTCGATCAGGGCGTCCCGGTAGACGCCGGCGAAGGTGGCGAGGGCCAGGCGGAGCTCGGCCGTGCGGTGGCGGCGGACCTCGCGCTTGTGCCGCTCCTTGATGTCCTTCTGCCCGCTGCCCCGGAGCCCGTAGCGCTCGACGCGCTCCTCCACCGCCGCCGTCTCCGCCTCGTGGCGGGCATCGATGACCCCCTGGGCGTCGTCGATGAGGGCCTTGACCTCGGCCGCCAGCTCGGCGGCGCGGGCGCCGGTGCCGTTGAGCCGGCCAGGCATGGCTCGCAAGGCTTCGGCCCGCACGGCAAAGCGGGCGTCGGTCGCGAGGAGGCGGGCCCGGTCCAGGTCACCGGCGGCGGCAGCCGCGACCGTGGCGGCTTGGGCGGCGTCGACGCCTTCGGACGTCAGCCGCTCGATCACGGCCACGAGCGGCACCGGACCGAGGTCGATGCGCACCGAGCGGGAGGCGATGGTGACGAGCTCGGGCGGCACATCCTCGGCCAGGATCACGAAGAAGGTGGAGGCGGGCGGCTCCTCGACGTACTTCAAGAGGATGGCGCCAAAGCGGTCGATGAGGTGGAAGTCCTCGAGCACGAGCACCTTGCGGGCACCTTCGGCCGGCGCCAGCGCCGCCCGACGAACGATGTCCCGCGCCGTCTCCACGTTGATGCGGCCCTGGGCGGTGGTGGTCTCGACGACGTGGAGGTCCGGGTGGGACTCGGTCAGGGCGAGGCGGACGTGGCGCTCGGCGTCCTCCCCCTCCGACCCAGCCGACAGGAGCAGCGCGGCGAAGGCGCGGGCCGCGGCCCGCTTGCCGGATCCGGCCGGCCCCACCAGCAGGTAGGAGTGGACCGGGTTGACGGCCGCCCCGGTGAGCTGGGCGATGGCGTGGTCCTGCCCGACGACGTCACGCCACACGTCGAGCACGGTGGGCGTCGTCACCCGGGCATCATCGCGTGCGGTCCCCTACGTGAGGTCGGGGAAGCGGATGCAGATGACCTCCCACACCGCAGCCGCCACCTCATCGGGGGGGCGGGTGCCGTCCACCACCGCCCAGCGATCGGGATCGGCCATGGCCTGGACGAGGAAGCCGTCGTGGACCCGCGCGTGGAAGGCGTCCCCAGCTGACTCCATCCGGTCCTTGGTCCGCTCCAGCCGGGCTTCGGCCTGGCGGGGCGACACCTGCAGCAGGATGGTGAGGCCAGGCCAGAGCCCGTCGGTGGCCCAGCGGGAGAGGTGCTCCACCTCGTCGGCGGACAGCTGGCGGCCGTGACCCTGGTAGGCGATGGAGGAGCCGGCGAAGCGGTCGGTGATCACGGCCTTGCCCGCCGCCAGCGCCGGAAGGATCACCTCCACGACGTGCTGCGCCCGATCAGCCGCCATGAGCAGGGCCTCGGCCCGATCGGTGATGTCGAGGTCCGGGGAGTCGAGCACGAGCCGGCGCACCTCAGCCCCGAGGGGAGAGTCGCCCGGCTCGAAGGTCAGGAGCGCACGACCACCGAGCCGCTCGGCCAACCGCCGGGCCTGGGTGGACTTGCCGCTGCCCTCCCCGCCCTCGAAGGCGATGAGGTGCCCGGTCATCCGTCGTTCGCTTCGGTCGGCGGTCTCGGGCGGTCGTAGCTCCGGCGCACGTCGTCGAAGGGCTTGGTGACCCCGGAGACGAGCTCGGCACCTTCCTGCAGCAGCAGCTCGTCGAGGGGGCTGGTGCGCCGCTCCGGCGGATCGGGCGGGTCTAGGTCGGCCGGCTGGCCCGCCCGCAGGGACATCACCGCCAGCACGCCGGCGCCGAGGATGATCAGCCCGGCCAACCAGAGCGTCAGGCGCACCCCCGGGATGGCGATGTCGAGCCCGGCGACGGAGATCATCCGGTCGAAGTACCGGCGGCTCAACCGGTCGAGCAGGTCGGACAGGAGCGGGCCGACCGCGAAGGCGATCAGCACGCAGAACCGGACCAACGTGTACAGGGCGCTGAAGATGCGACCCCGCATCTCGTCCTCGACGCTCTCGTGCAGGAGGGTGAAGCCCAGCACGTACACCGACCCCGCGCAGACGCCGAGGATCATCACGAACAGCGCGGCCAGCTCGAGCGACGACATGGACGCCGCCACGATGAGGGCTCCCCCCGCCACGAAGACGGACGTCGAGAACACCCGCGCCTTGTTGATGTGCCGCTGGAACAGCGACAGCAGCACCACCCCGAGGGCCACCCCGCACCCCAGGGCGAAGATGAAGATGCCGAACCCGGCCGTGCCGGCGTCGAGCACCCGGGTGGAGAACACCGGGCCGAGCGGGACGAGCATCCCGCCACCGATGAGCCCCGTCGCCAGGCCGACGTTCACCGCCCGCACGACCGGGTTCATGAAGATGAACGTCCACCCCTCCTTCAGCTCGTGGAAGGCCTGCCCGAAGTCGATGCGGCGATCGCCGGTGCTGGGGCGCGGCTCGTGCTTGGGCAGGGCGAGGCGTGAGATCATGGCCGCGGACACCACGAAGGTGGCGGCGTTCACGTAGAAGGCCAGGCCCTCGGCGTTGGTGCTCAGGAAGTCGAGCAGCTCGATGCGCCCGAGCGTCTCGGAGAGCCCCGCCAGCAGCGAGAAGAGCCCGGCCGCCAGCGGCATGGTGCCGTAGGCGGCCACCAGCGACAGTGAGTTGGCCGTGGTGAGGTGCTCCGGGGGCACCAGGTTGGGGACGGACGCCTCCTTGGCCGGCGTCCAGAGCAGCGCGAAGCACTCGAGCAGCAGCGAGGCGACCACGAGCTGGAAGATGGAGCTCACGAAGGGCAGCACCACCAGCACCGCCGCCCGGCCGAGGTTGCAGTAGACCATCACCTTCTTGCGGTCGAAGCGGTCCGCCACCACCCCCGACGCCGCCCCGAAGAAGAAGCCGGGCACGATCCTGGCCGCCATCACCACGCCGACGGCCGCGGCCGCCGAGTCCTCCCCGCCGATCCGGGCGGCCAGCGCGGCGATGGCGAGGAACCCCAGCCAGTCACCGATCGACGAGATGACCTGGGTGATCCAGAGCTGGAAGAAGGGCTCCGACCCGAAGACGCGCTGCTTGAAGCCCGGCTGGGAACCGGGGTCGGGATCGAGGGCGTCGGGCGCCGGGGGATCCATCCCGGGGAGCGGCACCTGACGCTGTTCCGCCATCGGGCCCACGTTAGGGGTCAGATCGAAGGCGTCCGACGATCAGGCGTCGGCGGGGGGCGCACCCTTCTTGGTGGCCTTGGCCGCCTTCTTGGCCGGGGCCCGCTTGCCGGCCTTCTTGGCCGCCTTCTTGGCGGGGGCCTTCTTGGCGCTCTTGCGGGTCTTCTTGGCCGGCCCGGCGTCGCGCCGGATCTGCAGGAGCTCGGCCGCCCGCTCGATGGTGACGTTCTCGACCGAGTCCCCCTTGCGCAGGCTGGCGTTCGTCTCGCCGTCCGTCACGTAGGGGCCGAAGCGACCGTCCTTGACCACCACCGGCTTCTCGGAGACCGGGTCGTTGCCAAGCTCCTTGAGCGGCGGCGCGGGCGCCGCGTTGCGCCGGCCGAACTTCTTCGGCTCCGCCAGGATCTTTGCAGCCTCGTCGGCGGTGATGGTGAGGAGCTGCTCCTCGGTGTCCACGCTGCGGGTCTCGTCGCCCCACTTCACATAGGGCCCGAACTTGCCGTTGGCGGCCACGATCTCGCCGCCATCGTCGGGGTGGGGGCCGACGATGCGTGGGAGCTGCAGCACCTCGAGGGCCTGGTCGAGCGTGATGGTGGACAGCGACATCGTCTGGAACAGCGATGACATCTTCGGCTTGGTGTCTGGCGGCAGCGTGTCGGCATCGCCCAGCTGCACGTAGGGCCCGTAGCGACCGCTCTTGGCGAAGACGGGCAGACCGGTGGCGGGGTCCTCGCCGATGGGCTCCCCACCCTTGGGAGCCGAGAGGATCTCGACGGCGCGGGCGATGGTGAGCTCGTCCAGCGGGAGGTCGTCCGGGATGGAGGCGGTGTCCTCGCCGCGCCGCAGGTACGGGCCGAACTTGCCGTTGCGCACCACGATGGCGTCGCCGTCGGCGTCGACGCCGATCGGGATGGTGTTGATGACGGCGGGGTCGGCCTCCTCGAGGGCCTTGTCCTTGAGGCCCTTCACGCCGGGGTCGCCGTTGCCGAACCAGAAGTGGCGGAGCCACGGCACCCGCTCCCGGCGGCCGCCGGCGATCTCGTCGAGGTCGTCCTCCATGCGGGCCGTGAAGTCGTAGTCGACCAGGTGGCTGAAGTGCTGCTCGAGCAGGTTGACGACCGCGAAGGCATCGGTGGTCGGAACCAGGGCCTGGCCCTTCTTCCACACGTAGCCGCGCGCCTGGATGGTGTCCATGATCGAGGCGTAGGTGGACGGGCGCCCGATGCCCTTCTCCTCCAACGTCTTCACGAGGGTGGCCTCGGTGTAGCGGGACGGCGGCTGGGTGGTGTGGCCGTCGGCGTCGATCTCGGGGGCGGGCAGGGCCTGGCCGTCGCTGAGGTGCGGGAGCTTGGCAGCGTCGTCGCCAGAGTCGTCGGCGTCGTCCCCGCGGAAGCCGTAGACGGCCTGCCAGCCCGGGAAGGTGATGGTGCGGCCCGAGGCCGACCACTCGGTGGCCACCGCGTCGGTCGTGCGGGCGGCGATGCGGGCGGTCACGGTGTTGCCCAGCGCATCGGGCATCTGGCTGGCCAACGTGCGCTGCCAGATCAGCTCGTAGAGCCGGATCTGGTCGCCCCGGAGCTCGCGGCGCAGCTGGTCCGGGGTGCGCCACGAGTCGCCGGCCGGGCGGATGGCCTCGTGGGCCTCCTGGGCGTTCTTGGACTTCTTGGCGTAGGTGCGGGGGCCGTCGGTGAGGTACTCACGCCCGAACGTCGCTTCGATCACCTGGCGAGCGGCTCGGACGGCGGTGTCGGACAGCGTGGTGCTGTCGGTCCGCATGTAGGTGATGTAGCCGTCCTCGTAGAGGCCCTGGGCCAGGCTCATCACCTGGCGGCTGCTCATGCGCAGCCGGGAGCCGCCCACCTGCTGGAGGGTGGAGGTGATGAACGGCGGCTTGGGGCGTGAGGTGTACGGCTTCGTCTCGACGCTGGTGACGGTGAAGGGCTGGTCGGCCAGACCCTCCTTGAGGCGCCGGGCCGACCCCTCGTCGAGGACGGCGACGTCGTGGCGCCTCGTCTGGCCCACCGAGTCGAAGTCGCGGCTGCCGGCCACCCGGTGACCGTCGACGGTGGCCAGCGCCGCCGTGAAGGCGGGCTCGGTGGGGAAGGCGGCGCTGAGGTCCCAGTAGCTGGCGGCCACAAAGGCCATCCGCTCCCGCTCCCGCTCCACCACGAGGCGCACGCTGGGCGACTGCACCCGGCCGGCGGAGAGCTTCGGCCGGATCTTGCGCCAGCACACCTCGGAGACGGGATAGCCGTAGAGGCGGTCGACGATGCGGCGGCTCTCCTGAGCGTCGACGAGGCCGTAGTCGATGTCCCTCGACTCGTCGATGGCGTGCTGGATGGCGGCCTGGGTGATCTCGTGGAACACCATCCGCTTCACCGGCACCGTCGGCTTCAGCACCTCCAGGAGGTGCCACGAGATGGCCTCACCCTCCCGATCCTCATCAGTGGCGAGGTAGAGCTGGTCGGCGCCCTTCAGCGCCTTGCGCAGCTGGGCGATCGTCTCCTTATTGCTGGCGTGCACCTCGTAGCTGACGGCGAAGTCGTCGTCGACGTCCACGCTCAGCCCCTTGGCGGGGAGGTCCCGGATGTGCCCCATGGAGGCGAGCACCGTGAACTCACCGCCGAGGAAGCCCTCGATGGTGCGGGCCTTGGCGGGTGACTCCACGATGACGAGCGGCTTGGCCATACGGCGCAACATTGACCCCACGCCCCGGCCACTTGTCAAACGCCTCCGCCGGTTCCCCTACGGGGAAGTTCCTCTCGGCGCGCGTGGTTGCAGGGCTCATGGAGCTCTCCGACGCCCTCGCCTTCGCCCGCGACCATCGCCAGGGCGTGCTCGTCACGCAGAAGCGGGACGGGCGCCCGCAGCTCTCGAACATCATGTACGTGGTGGACGACGCCGGCGTGGTCCGGATCTCCGTCACGGCCGATCGGGCCAAGTACAAGAACCTGCAACGGGAGCCGAAGGCATCGCTTCACGTCACCCGCGAGGACTTCTACGCCTATGCCGTCTTGGACGCCGACGTCGAGCTCAGCGAGGTCGCCCAGGCCCCCGACGACGACGCCGTCGAGGAGCTGGTGGCGTTGTACAAGGCCATGGTCGGCGAGCACGACGACTGGCACGACTACCGCGCCTCGATGGTCAAGGACCGCCGCCTCGTGGCTCGACTCACGCCGACCCACGCCTACGGCATGCTCCCCCCTGCGGGCTGAGACCTACACCTGGAGGAGGATGGCGTCGCCCTGGCCGCCGCCGCCGCAGAGGGCCGCTGCACCGAGGCCACCGCCGCGGCGGGCCAGCTCGAGGAGCATGGTGAGCGCGACTCGGGTGCCGGACATGCCGACGGGGTGACCGAGGGCAATGGCTCCACCGTTGACGTTGACGATGTCGTCGGTGATGCCGAGGTCGGCCATGGACGCCAGGCCGACAGCGGCGAAGGCCTCGTTGAGCTCGAACAGGGAGAGGTCGCTGACCTGCTTGCCGGCCCGGTCGAGCGCCTTCTTGATGGCCCGAGACGGCTGGGTGAGCAGCGAGGGGTCGGGCCCGGCCACCTGGCCGTAGCCGACGATCTGGCCGAGAGGGGCCTGGCCGAGCTTCTCGGCGGCGGCCTCGGAGGCGACGATGACGGCGGCGCCGCCGTCGGAGATCTGCGAGGCGTTGCCGGCGGTGATGTTCCCGGCCTTGTCGAAGGCAGGCCGCAGGCCGGACAGCGACTCGGCGGTCGTCTCGCCGCGCACGCCCTCGTCAGTGTCGAAGATGACCGGGTCACCCTTGCGCTGGGGCACCTCGACCTTCACGATCTCGTCGTCGAACAAGCCGTCCTTGGCGGCCCGGGCGGCCCGCTCGTGGGACTTGGCCGCCAGCGCGTCCTGCGGCTCCCGCTCGAGCCCGGCGGAGGCGGCGTACTTCTCGGTGCCGGCGCCCATGGCCACCTGGTCGAAGGCGCAGAAGAGGCCGTCGTACATCATCGAGTCGATCACCTTCTGGTCGCCGATGCGGTAGCCGGCCCGAGCGCCGGGGAGGAGGTAGGGCGCCTGCGTCATGGACTCCATGCCGCCGGCCACCACGATGTCGGCCTCGCCGGACTGGATCATCTGGTCGGCCAGGTGGATGGCGTTGAGGCCGGACAGGCACACCTTGTTGACGGTGGTGCTCGGCACGGTCATGGGGATGCCGGCGTGGTTCGACGCCTGGCGGGACGGGATCTGGCCGGAGCCGGCCTGGAGCACCTGGCCCATGAAGACGTAGTCGACCTGCTCGCCGGTGAGGCCGGCCCGCACGAGGGCCTCCTTGATGGCCAGGCCGCCGAGCTCGGCGGCGGAGAAGCCCGCCAGCGCTCCGGACAGCTTGCCGATCGGCGTACGAGCGCCAGACAGGATCACGGAACCAGCCATGTTGCTTCCCCCAAGGACGTCAGGATGTGGTCGGGCCAGCGTACTGACGGGCCGACGACAGCGGCCAGACGAGAACGGCTGGCTCTCGGCGGCGGTGGATCTGTACAGTCGATCCAACCTGCAGCGGGCCAACGTCGTCCCACCGCAGAGCTCTGGACCTGATCTGCCCGATCCACCGCTCACGGAAGACGGACACCCGATGCTGCCGACCAAGCAAGGCCTCTACGACCCGCGCTTCGAGCACGACGCCTGCGGCGTGTCCTTCGTCGCCGACCTCCAGGGCCGCCGCAGCCATCGCATGATCGAGCTCGGCCTGGCGTCGCTGTGCAACCTCGACCACCGGGGCGCCACCAACGCCGAACCGAACGTGGGCGACGGCGCCGGGATCCTCATCCAGGTGCCCGACCACTTCCTCCGCCAGGTGGTCGACTTCGAGCTGCCCGAGGCCGGGTCGTACGCCACCGGGATCGCCTTCCTGCCCCGTGACGCGGAGGCCGAGCAGGCCGCCATGACCGGCATCGAGAAGGTGGCCGCCAGCGAGGGCCTCCAGGTGCTCGGCTGGCGCCAGGTGCCGGTCGACAGCTCCATGATCGGCTCGCAGGCCGCCGACGTGGAGCCGTCGTTCCGGCAGGTGTTCGTCGCCGCCGCCGAGGGCCAGGCTCCCCTCGCCGACATCGCCCTCGACCGCAAGTGCTTCGTGGTCCGCAAGCGCATCGAGCACGAGCTCGATGCCGGCGACGAACCCGTCTACTTCCCGAGCCTCTCGGCCCGCACCCTCGTGTACAAGGGCATGCTCATCTCCTACCAGGTGGGCCAGTTCTTCACGGACCTCACCGACGAGCGGGTGGAGTCGGCCCTCGCCCTGGTGCACAGCCGCTTCTCCACCAACACCTTCCCGTCCTGGCCGCTGGCCCACCCTTACCGCTTCGTCGCCCACAACGGCGAGATCAACACGGTCATGGGCAACGAGAACTGGATGCGGGCGCGCGAGGCGCTGCTGGAGACCGACACCATCGACGGGCTCGAGCGGGCCTTCCCCATCTGCACCCCGGGCAGCTCCGACACCGCCCGCTTCGACGAGGTGCTCGAGCTGCTGCACCTCGGCGGCTACTCCTTGCCTCACGCCGTGCTCATGATGATCCCCGAGGCCTGGGAGCACCACGAGTCCATGCCCGACTGGAAGCGCGACTTCTACCGCTTCCACGCCTCGGTGATGGAGCCGTGGGACGGCCCGGCCTCGATCGCCTTCTCCGACGGCACCGTCATCGGGGCCGTGCTGGACCGAAACGGCCTCCGCCCGTCCCGCTTCTGGGTGACCGACGACGGCCTCGTCGTGATGGCCTCAGAGGTGGGCGTGCTCCCCATCGACCCGGCCACCGTGGTGCAGAAGGGTCGCCTCCAGCCGGGGCGCATGTTCCTCATCGACACCGACCTCGGCCGCATCGTCGGGGACGACGAGATCAAGGAGGCGCTGGCCGCCCAACTGCCCTACGGCGAGTGGCTCCACGCCGGGCTCGTGCACCTCGACGACCTCCCGCCGCGCGCCTTCCTCACCCCGCAGCACGCGTCGGTGGTGAAGCACCAGCGGGTGTTCGGGTACACGACCGAGGAGCTCAAGATCCTGTTGGCTCCGATGGCCCGCACCGGTGCGGAGCCGCTCGGCTCGATGGGCACGGACACGCCGGTGGCCGTGCTCTCCGACCGCAGCCGCCTGCTGTTCGACTACTTCCAGCAGCTCTTCGCCCAGGTCACCAACCCGCCGCTCGACGCCATCCGCGAGGAGCTGGTGACGTCGATGGGCAGCACCATCGGGCCGGAGGGCAACCTCCTGCGCCCCGGCCCCACCTCCTGCCGTCAGGTGGTGCTCCCCCATCCGATCCTCACCAACCAGCAGCTGGCCAAGCTCCTCTACATCAACGACGACAACGACATGTCGGGCTTCAAGCCCTTCGCCATCGACGGGCTCTACCGGGTCGCGGAGGGTGGCGACGGCCTGCGCCGCGCCCTCGACGAGGTGCGCACCAAGGTCAGCGCCGCCATCGCGGAGGGGGCCAAGCTGATCGTGCTGTCCGACCGCTACTCCTCCGACGAGCTGGCGCCGATCCCGTCGCTGCTGCTCACCTCCGCCGTCCACCACCACCTCATCCGGGAGAAGACCCGCACCCAGGTGGGGCTCATCGTGGAGTGCGGCGACGCCCGCGAGGTGCACCACATGGCCCTGCTGCTGGGCTACGGGGCCGCCGCCATCAACCCCTACCTGGCCTTCGAGACCATCGAGGACCTGATCGACCAGCGCGTCATCGTCGGCGTCACCAAGAGCCAGGCCGTCAAGAACTTCGTCAAGGGCAGCACCAAGGGCGTGCTCAAGATCATGTCGAAGATGGGCATCTCGACCGTCGCCTCCTACACGGGCGCCCAGGTCTTCGAGGCCATCGGCCTGTCCGAGGGGTTGGTCGACGAGTACTTCACCGGCACCACCAGCCGGCTCAGCGGCGTCGGCCTCGACGTGCTCGCCGAGGAGGTGGCCCGCCGCCACCGCTTCGCCTACTCGCCCCGTCCGGAGGAGACCGCCCACCGCGACCTCTGGGCCGGCGGCGAGTACCAGTGGCGGCGCGAGGGCGAGCACCACGTCTTCAACCCGGAGACGGTGTTCAAGCTGCAGCACGCCACCCGCACCAAGCGCTACGACATCTTCAAGGAGTACACGAGCCGGGTCGACGACCAGTCCCGCAAGCTGGCCACCCTGCGCGGCCTCTTCGAGCTCGACGCCGGTCGACCGGCCATCCCCGTGGAGGAGGTGGAGCCGGCCAGCGAGATCATCCGGCGGTTCTCCACGGGCGCCATGAGCTACGGCTCCATCTCGATGGAGGCGCACCAGACCCTCGCCATCGCCATGAACCGCATCGGCGGCAAGTCGAACACCGGCGAGGGGGGCGAGGACGCCGAACGCCTCCACGACCCGGCGCGCCGCAGCGCCATCAAGCAGGTCGCCTCGGGGCGGTTCGGCGTCACGTCGGAGTACCTCACCAACGCCGACGACATCCAGATCAAGATGGCGCAGGGCGCGAAGCCCGGAGAGGGCGGACAGCTGCCCGGCGGCAAGGTCTACCCGTGGATCGCCAAGACCCGGCACTCCACCCCCGGCGTGGGCCTCATCTCGCCGCCGCCCCACCACGACATCTACTCGATCGAGGATCTCAAGCAGCTGATCCACGACCTGAAGAACGCCAACAGCCGGGCCCGGATCCACGTCAAGCTCGTGGCC
>JBDSUN010000280.1:0-8012 GCA_039927735.1 Acidimicrobiales bacterium
TGGCGCGGCTTGAAGGTCTGCACCTCGAGGGAGTGCGGCGGTTCGTGGAGCAGCGAGGCCAGCGAGCGCGCAGGGCCGAGGTAGGCCAGATGGCGGCACATCAGGCGGCGCGAGCCGTGCGGAAGCCGGCGAAGATCTGGCGGCGGATGGGCAGGTCCCAGTTGCGGAAGGTGGTGCGCCCGACGCTCGGGTGGGTGGCCCAGGATCCCCCGCGCAGCATCTTGTGGCCGTCCCCGAAGAACACCTCCGAGTACTCCGGGTAGGGGTGGGCCTGGAAGCCGGGATAGGGCAGGAAGTCCGATGACACCCACTCCCACACGTCGCACACCATCTGATGGCAGCCCGACGGGCTGACGCCGTCTGGGTAGGCGCCGACGGGGGCCGGGCCGAGCAGACCCTGGCCGAGGTTGGCGTGGGCGCTCGTCGGCTCGAGCTCGCCCCAAGGCCAGCGTCGGCTCGAGCCGGTGTCGGGGTCATGGCGGGCGGCCTTCTCCCACTCGGCTTCGGTGGGCAGGCGCCGGCCGGCCCAGCGAGCGAAGGCGTCGGCTTCGTACCAGCACACGTGCTGGACGGGTTGGTCGGTGGGCAGCGCCTCCAGGCTCCCGAAGCGCAGCCGCGACCACCCCTCGCCGTCGCGACGCCAGAACTGAGGGGCGCTCAGGTCGGCGGCGTGCCGCCACCTCCATCCGGTCTCCGTCCACAGCGACGAGTCGTCGTAGCCACCGGATTCTACGAAGCCCTCGTAGCGCTCGTTGGTGACGGGGGTGGTGTCGATCCAGAAGGCGGGGACGTCCACCTCGTGCCGCGGGCGCTCGTTGTCGAGAGCCCATCGGTCGCTGGTGCCCATCGTGAACGGGCCGCCCTCGACCATGACCTCGCCGGCGTTGACGGGTCGTCCTCCGGGCGACGCCGGCGCATCGAGCCGGTGACCCTCGCCGGGCGGGAGGAGCTGGACGGCGGCCAGGATCGTCTCGGTGTGCTGGTGCTCGTGCTGGGCCACCATGTTGTGCACGAAGCCGTGACGGAGGAGCGGCTCGGCGACGTCAGGCCCGAGGTCGGTTCCGGCCAGCCGGTCGAGAGCCTGAGCTCGAACGGCGTCGCCGTAGGCGTGAGCCTGGTCGAGCCCGAGGAGCGGCAGACCCTCGCGCGCGTTGCGGGGCTGCTGGAAGGCGTCGTAGAGATCGTCGAGCCCATCCTGGGTGGGTGACCCGCCGAGGGCTCGCACCAGCCAGAGATCCTCGTAGTTGGGGACATGGGCGAGGTCCCACAGCAACGGCGACATGAGCACGTCGTGCTGGCGGCGGAGCACGGGCTCCTCGAAGGCGTCCGTCACGGCCCGGAACCGGGCTCTCGACTCCGCCAGCGCGGCCACCAGCTCGTCGGTCAGGGCCACCGGTGCACCTCGTCGGGGGGGTCGGCCAGATCCACGACCGTGGCGCCGTCGGCCAGTCGGTCCTCCAGGTCGTCAGCCGGGCAGCGACCCTTGGCCGGCCAGCGCTCGGCTGCGTCGGCCACCGCCTCGGCCCATTCGGCCGGGACGTCGCGGCGGTCGAGGGCCTCGGCGGCGGCAGTGAGGGTGGCGGCGCCGGCCGCGGCCAGGTCGGGGTCCCGCGGGCCGAGCGTGGCGGTGGTCGTCCAGGACGCCACCGTGTCGACGTAGGCGCAGGCCTCGATGGCGGCATCACCGGCCTCCGAGTCGATGAGCAGTGCGGTGACCGCTGCGCTGGCCACCTCGGCCAGGCCGGCGGGCAGGCTGTCGAGCCAGCGCAGCTCGAGCCAGCCCCGCGGGCGGACAGGCGGGAACAGGGTGGTGCAGTGGTACTCGAGGTCGGCCAGGCACGGCCGGCGGCCGGAGATGCCCTGGTCCACCCACTCGCCGAAGGTGATCGGCTGCTCGACGGTGGCGCAACCGCCGGTGTCGTCGCGCAGCAGCATCAATCGCGCGGACAGGACGTAGGTGCTCCAGTCCTCGACGAGCCGCCCGGTGGCCAGCACCGGCTTGGTCCGGGTGGGGTCCATGGCGTTCCACATGGCAAGCCGCTCCGAGCGGTGGACGGGATCCGGGGAGCAGGCAAAGGCGGCCGCCACCGCCGGTCCGATGCGGTGGGCGACATCCCAGCGACGCGCCAGCGTGGCGTCGTCTCCCGAGTCGATGTTCACCTGGATCGACGCGCAGCTCGACATCATCCGACGCCCCTCCCGCCCCCACAGGTCGAAGTAGGCCTGCATGGCGTCGTAGCGGGGTTGAGTGAGCGTGCGGGCCGGCTCACGAAAGGGGTCGATGCCGGCGGCCAGCGCAGCGATCCCAGCGGCCGCAAGACGTTGCCGGACGACGGCGCCGTCCGCCCGTAGAGCCTCGAGCGACCTCCACCAGGGCTCGGTGGGCGGCGTGGCCAGCTCCACCTGTCCACCCGGCTCGACGGTGACGGTGCTCCCGCACGGAAGCCGCCCGGCCGCAGTGGCGGCGCCGAGCACCTCGTCGGGCAGCAGGTGCCGGCTCGGATCGGCCAGGCAGTAGGTGTGCCACTCCTGTTCGAGGCCGACCTTCACCGCACCGGTGGACGGCGCACAGTCGTGCACCCGGAGGTGCTCGATGACGTCGCGCCGCGATAGGGCGTCCTCGTGGGCCATCGCTATCGGTGCCCGAACTGGGCGGCCACCCACACGAGGTTGCGGACCGGTGCGGTCCACACCGTTCGATCGAGCTCAGCCATCTCGCACCCTCGTTGTCGGTCGTCGGCGTGGACAGGTGTTCCCGGCAGGCTACGAGGCAGACCTCGACAGCTGTTGGCAACGTTGCTGACGATCCGGTGAACGATCTCAGGTGGTGGCCGGCTCCTCCACGACTCCGTCCGGACGCTTGGCGAAGCGGCCAGAGCCCTGCGGGTGCACAGGCTCCTCCGACGGCCACGGCCACCCACCGAAGTGCGTCTCCCGGTAGTCGGCGAAGGCCTGCTCGATCTCCGGCTCGGTGTTCATGACGAAGGGGCCGTACCGCGCCACCGCCTCCCCGATCGGCCGTCCCTGCAAAGCAGCACCTCGCTCCCGGCCAGGCTGTGGAGGTCGATGTCGACGTCCGAGCGCACGACCGCACCCGTCCTCGGGGCCACCTCGGTGCCGTCGATGACCAACCCGTCGCCGTCGAACAGGTACAGGGTGCGGACGGTGTCGGCGCCGGCCGCCCTCGGCAGCGTCCACCGGGCGCCGGCCTCCAGCCGCAGGTGCCAGATGGCGACATCGGCATCAGGCCGGCTGGCCCAGGAGTGCGGGGGCGGCGACGGCGGCCTCAGGCCGGCCAGCTCACCGGCGATCACGGTGACCTCGGTGACGTGGCCCTCGTCGTCAGCGTGGCGCAGGCGGGGGATGTCGCCGTCCCACAGCATGGCGAAGTGCGGTTCGACGAGCTTGGACTCCGCCGGCAGGTTGAGCCAGATCTGGAACAGCTCCAGTGGGTTCGCCTGCTCAGCATCGAGGAGCGGGAACATCTCCGAGTGGACGATGCCCTCCCCCGCCGTCAGCCATTGCACATCACCCCGTCCGAACCGGGCGGCGGCGCCGAGCGAGTCGGCATGGTCGATGAGGCCCTTGCGCACGTAGGTGACGGTCTCGAAGCCCCGGTGGGGGTGGTTCGGGAAGCCGGGCACGTCCTGGCCGTGGTACATCCGCCAGCCGTCGAGCCCCTCGAAGTCCTGCCCCAGCGCCCGCCCCTCGAGCGAGACCGCGGGCCCCGCCACCTCGTTGCCGGGTGGGTACGCATCGTCGTGGTGGGCACAGAACAGGAAGGGATCGATCATCGGCCACTGGGCCCCGAGCTCTACGGTCTCCAACACGGTCTCAGCCATGCCACCAGGCTACGAGGACGCCACAACCTCCCGACCTCTCGTGGGGTCAGGTCGGGAGCGCGCCGAGGACCTCGAGGATCTCGTCGCCGTAGGACTCGAGCTTGGCGGGGCCGATGCCCGGGCATGTCCGCAGCTCGGCGAGGGATGCGGGGTGGCGTTCGGCGATGCCGTCGAGGTGCTTGTCGCTGAGGACGACGAAGGCAGGCACGGCGTCGGCCTTCGATCGCTCGAGGCGCCATGCCCGCAGCCGGGCGCCGGCGGCCTCGGCGTGCGGCGACGGCGGCCGGGCCAGCGTGAGGTGGGTGCCGTCGACGGTGACCCGCTCCCCGAAGCGGACGAAGAAGGAGCCGCCGTCGTCGAGCCGGAGCCGCACGCCGGTGTCCTCGATGGCGTCGACGGTGCCCTCGTAGCCGCCGAGGACCTTGACGGCTTGGCCGACCTCGGCCGGCATCGTCGTGCGCACCGCCGGTGCCTTCCGGGTGGCTGCGGCTGCGGGCGCCGCCGAGGCAGCCACCGCAGCGCGCACCTGGCCGCGCGCCGCGCTGCCGTCGAGCTCGGCGAAGAATGGGCTGCGGCGGCTGCGATCGCCGAGCACCAGCACCCGCTGGCGTCCCCGGGTGATGCCGACGTGGAGGACCCGGCGCTCCTCTTCGACGTCGGTGGAGAGGCGGTGCGGCATGAGGCCCTCGGTGGCACCGAACACGACGACGCGGTCCCACTCCCGCCCCTTCACCCGATGGATGGTGGACAGGGTGATGCCGCCCTCGACCCGCTCGCGATGGAACGAGCGCCGCAACCACGCCTCGAAGGACCCGGCGTCGGGGTGCAGATCCGCCACCTGGAGCAGCGCCTCGAGATCGTCGAGGTGGGAGCCACTGGCCCCGCCGGTGCTGTCGAGCAGGGTCATGGCCGAGCCCAGCCCGATGTCGTCGCGCACCGCCGTGAGCAGGTCGCGGGCGGTGGCTCCCTCGCCAGCGAGGGTGGCCAGGCGGTCCAGGTCGACGGCGAGGTCGTCGAGCTTCTGACCCACCTTGGCGTCGTCGATCCGGGCCGCCGCCCGGCGGACGTCGCCGACCGATCGGCACGTGTCGAGCCACTTGGTCGCCCACTGCGGCAGGCCACGGCTCGGTCGGCGATGCACCTCGCTGAGGTCGGCACCGCTGACGTGGTCGGGGTCGACGGCGATGCGCAGGTAGGCCAGGGCCGCCCGCACGCCGAGGCGGGACAGCACGCTCTCGTCCAGGATCGAATCGACCGGCACGCCGGCGTCAGCCAGCACGACGTGAGGGGCCAGCAGGAGCGACTGCACGCGCGTCAGCACGGCCACGTCCGCCGGCTCGACGTCGGGCTCCGCCAGCCAGCCCTGCACGGCATCCACCAGCGCCCGGGCGCCGGTGTCGGCTGCGTGGGTCTGCACCGCGAAGGCGGCGGGGTCGGTGACGACGTCGGGGCCTGGGCGGATGTCCTTGGGCACCCGCACGTCGTTGTAGGCCAGCAGCGTGCCGGCCGCCACGGTGACCGGGGCCGGGCAGCGGTAGTTCACCTCGAGGGCGTGCTCGGCGGCGCCGGGGAAGTAGCTCGCGTAGTCGATGAGGAAGCGAGGATCCGCGCCGACGTGCCCGTAGATGGACTGGTCGTCGTCACCGACTGCGAAGACGTCGGCGGCGGGGCCGGCGGCCAAGCGGACGAGAAGGACGTGGGCGGGGGTGAGGTCCTGCAGCTCGTCGACGAGCACGTGGCGGTGGTCGGCCTGGACGGCACGACGCAGCTCGCCGTCTTGCAGGAGGGCCTCGAGGGCGCCGAAGACCTGCTCGTCGAAGTCGATGGCGCCTCGCTGGCGCAGCGCCTCGCGGTAGGGCTCGTAGGCGGCGGCCAGGCCGCTGACGTCGTCGAGGCTCTCCTCCACCTCCTGCGGGTCACGCAACCCCAGCCGGATGAGTGACAGGCCGTCTAGGTAGGGGACGATCGGATCAGTGTTGACGCGCCGTTGCTTCGAGGGCACCAGGCGCTCGACGATGGCCCGCACCTCCCGCTCGTCGAGCAGCTCGGGGCGGCGGCCCATGGCCAGCCCGAGGACGCCGTAGCCCCATGCGTTGATCGTCTGGATGCGGGCCCCGAGGCCGGATAGGCGGGAGGCCATCTCCTCCTGGGCCTTCTTGTTGTAGGCCAGCGCCACGGTGGCCTGTCGCTCGTAGGCCCGATCTGCCAGCAGGTGGCGATACCGCTCGGTGAGCACCCGCGTCTTGCCCGAGCCAGCCGGGGCGATGATGCGGGCCGGCCCCGAGGTGTGACCGACGGCTGCGAGCTGGTCAGGCGCGAGGACCGCCACCGGCGCCACCGGCGCCGGCTGCAGGGTCAGGCGGCCGAGCTCGACGGACTCGCGGTGCACCACCACCAGACCGTCGTGCGGGCTGCGAGGACCGCCGTCCACCCACGCCTGCGTGCCGTCTGGCAGCACCACGTCCGCATCCCCGCCCTCCATCGCGCCGAGCCGGCCCGCCTTGCGCGCCCACCACCAGACCGGCTCGCCCTCGGCCCGAGCGTCGTAGCTGTTGACCCACACGAGGAAGTGCAGGCGGTCGGCCCACGGCTCGAAGGCAGCGGAGAGCTGCCACGGTGGATCGAGGTAGGAGGCGGGCGCCCGGAAGCGAGCGGCGTCCACGGCCAGCTCGATGACCACCGGCATGCGGCCGCTCCACGCCTCGTGCAACCGGCCCACCGCGCCGGCCGGGCCGACCAGGACCTCGTCGTCGATCACCACCCGCTCGGCGGCCGACCACGCCGTCGGCGACGGTGCGCCGGGACCTACGATCACAGCACGGCCGAGCTCGGGAGGGCCGGGAGCGGGCATCGGTCAAAGGCTAGGCACCTGCTGTGACAACGGCGGCGGGTACCGTCCGACCGTGGAGGAGCCAACGGTGCAGCGGGCCACTGGGCCCGATCTCACCGCAACGGAGCTGTACGCCATCCTGCTGCTGCGGGCCGAGGTGTTCGTGGTCGAGCAGGCGTGCGCGTACCTCGATCCGGACGGGCGCGACCTCGAGCCCGGCACCACCCACCTGTGGGTGAGCGACGGGCACGCCTGCGCGGCGTGCGCCCGCGTGCTGACCGAACCGGGTGGCGGCCACCGCATCGGCCGGGTGGTCACCGCCATCGCCCACCGAGGCCAGCACCTGGCCGGCCGCCTCATCGACGATGCGCTGTCCGCCCTCGACGGAACGGTGGTCCTCGACGCCCAGTCCCACCTACTGGCCGTCTACGCACGGCACGGCTTCGTGGCCGACGGGCCCGAGTTCGTGGAGGACGACATCCCCCACACGCCGATGCGGCTCCAGCGGCCGAGCGCGTGACCGCGCCGGCGTGGCTCGACGAGCTGGCCCCCGCCCCCGGGCCACCGTGGCTGGGGATGGGCACGCGCAACCTCGCCGCCGCCGACTGGCTGATCGCAGACGCCGATCGCGATCGGGATCTGGTCCGCAAGGCGGTGCTGCTGGACGCGCGCCACGCCGAGGTGTTCGCCGCCCTCGACTCCCCTGCGGTCAACGCCGCCTCGATCGAGGTGCTCGAGCTCGTGGTGGCCGCCACGGGCACAACCGCCGTACCGGTCGACCTCCACCCGCTCGACGCCGCCGGCCGCCTCGTGCAGGAGGACCTCTGCCTGATGGTCCTGCGGGACGGCGCTCCCCACCTCGACGCCGCCTCGCTGTGCTGCCCGTCGTACTGGCGGCTGGCGGACAAGATCGGGCGACCCATGGCCGAGGTGCACGAGCCCGTCGCCCACTACGACGTGGAGCTGGCGGCCAAGGTCGACACCTTCCTCCAGCGGCTGCGGCCCGAGCGCCCTGTGTGGCGCCGCAACTGGAGCATCCACGACGACCCGACCTACTTCCTGCCCGACCCCACGCCGCCGCTGGCCGTCGACCCACCCGATGGCCTCTTCCTGCGCAGCGAGCGCCAGACCCTGCGACGCCTGCGCTCCGCCGACGTCGTTCTCTTCACCATCCGGACCCAGCAGATCCCACTGGCCGAGCTGCGGGAGCGACCCGACGTCGGCCACCGCATGGCCGAGGCCATCGCGGCCTGGTCGCCAAGGATGACCTCCTACAGGGGCGACCACGGGGCGCGTGCGGCGCAGTCATGGCTTGCCAGTCTGTGAACCCTGGTGCGACC
>JBDSUN010000281.1:0-4612 GCA_039927735.1 Acidimicrobiales bacterium
GATGGCCTCTCGGCGGCGGAGGAGCCGGTCCGGATCGAGCAGGGCGCGCCCGTCGGCGCCGTCGTGGAGCGCCAAGGGGCGATCGTGGCCCGCCCACCGGGCCGCCTCCACGAGCAGGTGCGCCCACCCGTCGTCATCGGGGTCTTCCGGCAGTGGCAGCCCCTCGGCGATCCAGGCCGCACTCGGGGCGAGGTAGCCCTGGGAGGGTGGCGGCACCGTCCAGATGCGGTGTCCCCACGCGTCGAGGGCGATCGGCTCGACCCATTCGGCCTGCGAGCGGAGGAGGTCGGCGGCGGCGTACAGCCCGCCCCCGAGGGCTCGCAGCCCCTGACCGAAGGCGCCGCCGTAGTGGGCGTCACGTCCGCCCTCGCCGATGTCCGCCAGCGCCTGGGCGACCCGCGGCCGGCGCACCCGCTGGCCCGCGCTGAGGCCGCCCACGGGGAGGAAGTCCTCCGCACCGTCGACCTCGGGGATGAGGGCCGTCGCCAGCGCCAGCAGTGGGGTGGCGGCGAACCCGTCGGCCGCGCACCGGCGGGCCGGCTCGAGGACCTCGCGCAGCGGGAGGCGGCCGTGCCGCTCGTGCAGCGCACACCAGCCGTCCACGCAGCCGGGCACGGGCGCGCTCCGGACGTCGTGACGGAACGGCATCGTGCGGTGGCCCTCGACGCGCAGGGCGTCTGGGTCGCTCCCCGCCCCGGCGTGGCCAGCGGCGCACAGGGCATCCGGCGCCTCGCCCGGCCGATGGACGAGGGCGAAGAGGTCGCCGCCCATGCCGCACATGTGCTGGGTCGTGACGGCCAGGACGGCGCTGGCGGCGATGGCAGCATCGGCGGCCGACCCGCCGGCCCGGAGCATGGCTGCGCCGGCGGACGAGGCGACGTGGTCGACCGAGCACACCATGCCGTCGGCGGCGTAGACCGTCGGGCTCCGCGGGGGCCAGGGCACGCCCGCAACCTAGCGACCAGCGTCAGCCGTCGGTGAGGGCTCCGGCCGATCGCCAGGCGGCCTCGACTCGGTCGAGCCGCTGCGTGGCGGGGCGTCGGAGCTTGGCCGCCACTCCAGTGGCCAGGGCATTGGCGAGGGCGAGCGTGCCCACGTGGCTGTCGAACGGGCCCGCTCCCTCCGCCGTGATGGTGAAGGCGACCTCGGCCAGCCGGGCCAGCGGCGAGAGGCGGGAGTCGGTGAGGGCGATGACGAGCCCGCCGGCTGCGGAGGTCGACTCGGCCGCCTCGAGCACCCACCGCTCGTATCGGCGCAGGTCGATGGCGACGAGCACGTCCCCGGGCTCGGTGTGGGCCAGCTGGCTGGTGACGGCCACCGGCGAGCCACCGATGCGCACGACGCCAGCGCGGAGGAGATCGAGGGTGTCGCTCAGGGTTGCGCCGACGCCATCCTGGGCGGCCCCGGCGAGGACCCGGACCACCCGCCTGCGATGGGCCAGCAGCGCGACGGCTCGCTCGAACGAGGCGCGGTCGACCGCCTCCAGGGTGCGGTGAACGTTCTCGGCCTCGCGCGCGGCCGTGGCGGCGAGCACGTCGTCCACCTCGTGCTCCCGGATCCGCTCGGTGGCGGGGCGCAGCCGCTGGTCGATGGTGGCCCGGACCTCGGACTGCAGGCCCACCCACCCTCCGTAGCCGAGACGGTCGGCCAGCCGGACGACGGTGGCGCCGCTCGTCCCAGCCCGGCGCCCGAGCTCGGCAACGGTGGTGAAGGCGGCCGCGGACGGGTCCGCCAGGACGAGCTCGGCGACCCGGCGCTCGGCAGGGGGCAGTGCGTCAGCGTGCGACTCGATGCGGGACACGAGATCGAGCATGCAACGGATGCTACAGTCCGGGGTTGCCCGCAACAGACATTGCATGTCTGGGAAGAGGAGTCGACCGTGCCCACCTTCCGATCCACCAACCCGGCCCGGCCGGCCGAGATCGTCATCGAGCTGCCCGAGCACACCGCCGCTGACGTCGATGTCGCCGTGCAGAAGGCCGGTGACGCCCAGCGCGCCTGGGCGGCCCGCCCTGTCCCCGAGCGAGCGGAGGCGGTCGCCGCCGTCGGCGCAGTCCTCGTGGCCCGCAAGGCCGAGCTGGCTGAGCTGGTGAGCCGGGAGGCGGGCAAGGTCCGCATCGAGGGTGGCGGCGAGGTGCAGGAGGCCATCGACATGGCCGCCTTCGTGGCCGGCCAGGGACGGTCCGCCTGGGGCGATGTGGTGCCGTCCGAGATGCCCGACAAGCTGGCCTGGACCACCCGGATCCCCGTCGGGGTCGTGGGCATGATCACGCCCTGGAACTTCCCCATGGCCATCCCCAGCTGGAAGATCTTCCCGGCCCTGCTGGCCGGCAACGGCGTGGTCATGAAGCCCTCCGAGCTGGCCCCGGCCTGCGGCGTGGCCTTCGTGGACGCCTGTGTCGAGGCGGGCATCCCGGCTGACCTCGTGCAGGTCGTGCACGGCGGACCCGAGCCGGCCGCCGCGCTGGCCACCCATCCCGGCGTGGGTGCCGTCTCCTTCACCGGCTCGGTGCCCACGGGGCGCAAGGTGGCGTCCGCGGCCATGGCGGTCGGACCGAAGCTGGTGAGCCTTGAGCTCGGTGGCAAGAACGCCATGGTCGTGCTCGACGACGCCGACCTCGACCTCGTGATCGACGGTGCCCTCTTCGGCGCCTTCGGCACCTCGGGCCAGCGCTGCACGTCGACGTCGCGCCTCATCCTTCAGAAGGGCATCGCCGCCGAGGTCGTCACCCGGCTGGTGGAGCGGGCCCGGGCCCTCGTGCTCGGCGACCCGCTCGATCCCGGCACCGACATCGGGCCGATCATCGACGCCCGTTCGGCCGACCGCATCGTGGCCATGGCCCAGGCGGCCGTGGCCGAGGGGGCGACGGTCGCCACCGGCGGAGCCAAGCGCACCGACATCGACGGCTGCGAGGGTGGTGCCTTCGTGGAGCCCACCATCCTCACGGGGGTCAAGCCGTCGCACACGATCGCTCGGGAAGAGGTGTTCGGCCCGGTGCTCTCGGTGATCGAGGTGGATGATCTCGACGAGGCCGTCGCCGTCGTGAACTCCGTGGAGTACGGCCTGTCCGCCGCCGTGTACACGCGCGACCTGAACGCCGCCTTGCGCGGTGTCCACGCCATCGACACGGGGATCACCTACGTCAACGCTCCGACCATCGGCGCCGAGATCCCGCTCCCCTTCGGCGGCACCAAGCACACCGGCAACGGCTTCCGCGAGGCCGGGGCCCGAGGCATCGAGCAGTTCAGTCAGGTCAAGACCGTCTACGTCGACTACTCGGGTCGACTGCAGCGGGCCCAGATCGACAACCGGGAGGCGTGATGACCACCGTCGAGACCACCACCACGGAGGCCTGGCTGGCCCGCCACCACGACGTCGTGGCCCCCGTTCTGCCGGGCTACTTCGACATCGTCGCGGATCGAGCCGAGGGCTCGTGGGTGTGGGACGTCGAAGGGCGCAGGTACCTCGATCTCGGATCCGGCATCGCCGTCACCAACACAGGCCACGGCCACCCGTTCGTGGTCGACGCCGTCCATCGACAGGTCGAACGGCTGCTCCACACCTCCGTCGTGCTGAAGCACCAGCCCTACATCGAGGCGGCGGAAGCCATCGCCGGCCTCACCCCCTTCCTCGAGCGTCCGAAGGTGTTCCTCTGCAACAGCGGGGCCGAAGCCGTCGACGGGGCCATCAAGCTGGCCCGCCGCACAACGGGTCGCCCTGGCATCGTCGCCTTCCGGCGCGCCTTCCACGGGCGCACCCTGGGGGCCACCACCCTGACCACCGCCAAGGCGTCCTACCAGGAGGGCTACGCCCCCCTCCTGCCGTCGGTGCACATCGCGCCGTACTGCATCCCCGGTGCCGGCAACCCGCACGGCACCGACGCCGAGGCCGTGGGCGCCAGCCTGGCGACGCTCGACCAGATCCTCGCGGAGCAGGGCCCCTACCTGGCCGCCATGTTCGTGGAGCCCGTGCTGGGCGAGGGCGGCTACATCGTGCCGCCGGTCGCCTGGCTGCAGGGTCTTCGGGAGCGCTGCGACGCTCACGGTGCGCTGCTGGTGTTCGACGAGGTGCAGTGCGGCTTCGGCCGCACCGGTCGCCCGTTCGCGGCCGAGACCTTCGGCGTCCGCCCGGACGTGATCCTGTTCGCCAAGGGGGTGGCCTCGGGCCTCCCGCTGGGCGGCATCGTGGCCGGTGCCGAGCTCATGGACCGCTGGCCCAACGGCACGCACGGCTCCACCTTCGGTGGCAACCCGGTCTCCTGTGCGGCCGCCGTCGCCACCATCGCCGTCCTGCAGGACGAGGGCCTCTACGACCGGGCCGTCGTCCTCGGCGACCGCGCCCGGGCGGTGCTCGGCGCCCTCGATGCCGGCATCGTCGAGGTGCGCGGCGTGGGGGCCATGATCGGCGTCGAGCTGCGGGACAAGGCCACCGCGGACGCCGTCCAGCGGCGGTGCGTCGAGGCCGGCGTCCTCGTGCTCACCTGCGGCCCCGACGGCAACGTCCTTCGCCTCATCCCGCCCCTCACCATGACCGACGACGAGCTGGCCCACGGCCTCGACGTCCTCACCACCGCCCTCCTGGCCCCGTAGCCCCCAACGTCTGTGCAGGATC